>JAIRRL010000052.1 GCA_031255985.1 Gracilibacteraceae bacterium | reverse complement strand
AGAATCTGGGCGCGCGTTCCCGGCGCGAGCGCCAGCACCTGATCCGCCATCTGCTGCACCGTCTGACGCGTGACCGGCTTGCCGCAGATATGACAATGAGGGTGGCCGACGCGGGCATAGAGCAGGCGCAGATAATCATAGACTTCGGTCACGGTGCCAACGGTGGAACGGGGATTTTTGCTCGTCGTTTTTTGGTCGATGGAAATTGCCGGGGATAAACCCTCGATATAGTCAACGTCCGGTTTGTTCATCTGGCCGAGGAACTGCCGGGCGTAAGCCGAGAGCGATTCGACGTAACGCCGCTGTCCCTCGGCGTAAATAGTGTCGAAAGCCAGCGACGATTTGCCGGAACCGGACAGACCTGTGATGACAACCAATTTGTTGCGGGGAATGTCAACGTCGATGTTTTTCAGATTATGGACGCGCGCGCCGCGCACTTTGATAAATTCCTGCTCCATGCTCATACCCTCAGTTCAATGATAGCGTCGCGCAATTCGGCCGCCCGCTCAAAATCCAATTCCTTCGCGGCGGCGCGCATGTCTTTTTCCAGCTTTTTGATAAATTTTTCTTTTTCGCTTCGCGTCATCTTTTGCCCCTTCGTCACGTATTCGGCCGGTTCTTCCGCCGCCATCGTCGCCTCTGGCAGCGCGCGCAAATCTTTGCGGATCGTCTGCGGCGTGATCCCAAACATTTCATTATATTTTTCCTGAATATCGCGGCGGCGCTCAGTCTCCGAGATTGCCGCCCGCATGGAAGCGGTCTTCGCGTCGGCGTACATGAGAACCTTGCCCCCCGCGTTGCGGGCCGCGCGGCCGATAGTTTGGATCAGCGAGCGCTCGGCGCGCAGGAATCCCTCTTTATCCGCGTCCAATATGGCTACGAGCGACACCTCCGGCAAATCAAGCCCCTCCCGCAGCAAATTAATGCCCACGATGACGTCTATCTGGCCCCGGCGCAATTCTTGCAGGATTTGCAGGCGTTCCAGCGTGGTGATGTCGGAATGTAAATAGCGCGCTTTTATATTCAATTGCTTCAGATAATCAGTCAGATCCTCGGCCATCCGTTTCGTCAAAGTCGTGACCAGCGTCCGTTCGTTCCGGGCGACGCGACGGCGGATTTCGCCAAGCAAATGATCAATCTGGCCGGCGGAGGGATGCACTTCCACCAAAGGATCGAGCAAGCCGGTCGGACGGATAATCTGCTCGACCACCCGCGGGCAATGCTCCAGTTCATAAGGCCCCGGCGTCGCGCTCAGATAGATGCGCAGCGGCGTCATCACGTCAAATTCCTCAAACCGGAGCGGCCGGTTGTCAAGGGCGGAGGGCAGACGGAAACCGAATTCCACCAGCGTCGTTTTGCGCGACCGGTCGCCGGCGTGCATAGCGCGCACCTGGGGCAAAGTCTGATGCGATTCGTCCACAAAGAGCAGAAAATCACGCGGGAAAAAATGAAGCAGTGTATACGGGGTTTCGCCGGGCTGGCGAAAAGTGATATGGCGGGAATAATTTTCGATGCCGTTGCAAAAACCCATTTCTCTCAGCATTTCCACATCATAGCGCGTTCGCTGTTCCAGACGCTGGGCCTCAAGCAACCGGCCGCCGCCGCGCAGCTCGGCCAGGCGTTCTTCCAGTTCGGCCTCGATATTTTCCACGGCGGCGAGCATTTTCTCCCGCTCGGTCACATAATGCGAATTGGGAAAAATCGACACGTGACGGCGTTCAGCCAACACTTCCCCCGTCAGGATATTTATTTCGCACAAACGCTCTATTTCATCGCCGAACAATTCCACCCGAATCGCCTGCTCGCTTGACCCGGCCGGACAAATCTCCACCACGTCGCCGCGCGCGCGGAAGGCGCCGCGGGAGAAGGCCGTATCGTTGCGGTCGTACTGAATCTCCACCAGCCGGCGCAAAATGCTGTCGCGGCTTATTTCCTGCCCCTGGCGCAGCGAAAGCACCATATCGCGGTACTCGTCCGGCGAGCCAAGACCGAAAATACAGGAAACGCTGGCGACGACAATGACGTCGCGGCGCTCAAATAAAGCGGCTGTCGCCGAATGGCGCAGTTTCTCGATTTCTTCGTTAATGGAGGCGTCTTTTTCAATATAAAGATCGCTGGAAGGTACATAAGCCTCTGGCTGGTAATAATCGTAATAACTTACAAAATATTCCACTGAATTGTTGGGAAAAAACTCGCGGAATTCCCCGTAAAGCTGACCGGCCAGAGTTTTGTTATGGGCCAGCACAAGAGCCGGCCTGTTCAGACGCGCGATGATATTCGCCATCGTAAAAGTTTTGCCTGATCCCGTCACGCCGAGCAAAGTTTGGTGCCGGCGCCCTTCCAGTACGCCCCGCACAAGCTCGTCCACGGCCTGGGGCTGGTCGCCCGACAGGGCGTAAGGCGCTTGCAGTTGGAATTCCATTGTCTCCCCCCGTCTTAAAACATACCGGCATCATCATACTACAGGCTGAAGAAAATTTCAAGGGTTTTGCGAACATTTGTTTGCCGGGCGTCAGTCCGCTTTAGAGCAAAACAATAATGGCCCGCCCTCAACGCAACAGGGGCTGAGCCATTATAGCCGTGAAAAATCCGTTCGCCGCCAAATAATTATTTAAAATTCCCCGCTAGGCCTTGGCGTTCAACGCCTCCCCCGCCTGGGCCTCGCCTCCGGTCTGAAAACTATTCTTCCAAACCGGTTCCGAATCCCCTTCTCTGGTCACGGTCGTCGTCGTGCCGCCGGAAACATACACCGCGCCGCACTCAGGGCAGACGGCCGTATGCAGGATAACAGCCTGGCTTATCACTTCCCGGTCTTCCCGTTCCGCCTCAGCCCTTTCCCGTCCGACATGTTCCTGTTCATGGGCGCGCACCGCGGTAGCGGCTTCCTCCGGCGACAATTCCGTCGGCGTCTTGAAAGAAACGCCCGGATCGTCAGAACCGTCCACATATTTGCGCGTCTTGCAGGTCTGGCACTCCCTTGTCGCGTTTTGCCGCGAATCGTTATCTGCTTTGCGCGTAAGATTCAGCGGCGCGTCCTGCGTCCGCGGCACTTCTTCCGCTTCATAGCGCACGGTATTCAAGCCGGTTGGAGCCGCCTTGCCGGCGAACTCCCCCTGTCCGGCCGCGTAAGCCGGAGACGGATTCCCCATCGCCGGAGCGATTGGCTGTACCATATTTATCACCTCATCGCCTTGCGTTTTAGGCACCGTTTTATATAACAGTCCTATATAGAGTATTCGGACAAAAGTTCGAAAAATTAAATTAAAAAAGCAACCCTGACTTTGTCAGGATTGCCAGTCGGATCAAACGGACTAAAGCGCGGACGCGGGCGCGGGCTCAGGCGCTGCCGGCGGCGGCGCCACATTCGCTTTCTCATATTCGTCCAGCACTTTGGCGTGAATTTTTTCCCGCGTCGCCGCGGAAATAGGATGAGCAATATCCCGGAATTCCCCTTCCGAAGTTTTCCGGCTGGGCATGGCGACAAAAAGCCCGTTGGCCCCGTCAACGACTTTCATATCATGCACAACAAACTCATTGTCAAACGTCACGGACACAACCGCTTTAAGTCTGCCGTCCGTATTAACCTTTCGCAACCGTACGTCTGTGATATCCATATAATCCGCCCTCTTTTCAACTGATTTGAACATGATATTATTCTGTTTTTATTTATTAATTCCTTCCATGCTTGTTTTAATTATCTATTTTTTTCAATCAGGCGATTGGGGTGTGTTTTGCGACGCTGATCCGAAATATCATAGGACTGTTCACGAAAGGAATGAGCAATGCTATGGCGAAATTGCTTGAGTTTCAAGGCAAGCACTGGCTGAATCAGGCCGGTCTGCCCGTTCCCAAAGGGCGCGTTACCGATTCGGCGGCCGAAGCCGGAAACATCGCCCGGCGGTTTAACGCGCCCGTGACGATCAAAAGCCAGCCGCAAGCCGGCGGCCGCGACCGCGCCGCCGCCGGCCTGACCGCCGGGACGGCGGCGGAGGCGGAAAGAGCCGCGGCGGAGATTTTGAGCGGCGCCGCGGGCGGATCTCCCGCCCGCCGGATTTTAGTGGAACAAAAACTTGATACGGTGAAAGAATACTACTGCGCCATAGTGCTGAACAGCGCCCGCGCCGCCAAAAGCCCGGCGCTCGTGTTCAGCCCGGACGGCGGCGCGGATATTGAAAACGTGCCGGAAAACCGGATCAGGCGCTTCAATATCAACCCGCTTTTTGGCCTGCGCTCTTACGAAGCTTTGGAAATCTGTCTTCAGGCCGGCTTACCGGCGGCGGAGTCGCTTCGTCTGGCTGATATCATGGTCAAACTGGCGGCGGCCCACGCCCGTTATGACTGTCAGACCATAGAGATCAACCCCCTGGTTTTGACCGCGGACGGGCGCTTTCTTTGCGCCGGCTGCGTGATGGATATTGACAACGCCGCCGTATACCGGCAACCCCGGTTTGAGATAAAAATCGCCCGCGATCTGCCGGGAGAAGCGACCGAGCTGGATGAGATCGGCTGGGCCATAGAGGAAACTGATCCCCGCGGAACCGGATTTCTCATGAACATGAACTATGATGAGAAAAGTCCCGGCTATATCGGCTATCATCCCATTGGGGGCGGCTCGGCCATGATCGGGCTGGACGCGCTGAACTACGCGGGATTAAAACCGGCAAATTACGCCGATACCAGCGGCAACCCGGTGGCCGCCAAAATTTACCGCATAGCCAAGTGCATACTGCTGCAGCCGGGCATCGAAGGCTATCTGCTCGCCGGTTTTATGATGGCCAATCAGGAACAGTGGCATCACGCCCACGCCGTCGTCAAGGCGCTGCGGGAAATTCTGCCTCTCAAACCCGGTCTGCCCTGCGTCCTCCTTCTATGCGGCAACCGGGAGGAAGAATCGCTCCAAATATTGCGCGAAGGCTTGCGGGACTTAACCCGCCCCGATTGCCCCGGTCAGCGCGTGGAAATTTACGGCCGGGACTATGTAACGGATACAAAATTCATCGGAGACAGACTGGCGGCGCTCCGGCGGGAATACCGCGAAGAGCGCGGCTTACAGGGGTGAAATGCCGGAGATAAATACAGAAGCGAGTTTCAGGAGCAAAGATGTATATAATCAAAGAAAAATCTATTATCATTTCCATCGATACGAAAAAATGCGTCACTTGCGCGAGCAAAGCCTGTATCGCGGCCTGCCGCAAATACGCCCGCGGCATACTGGCGCCTGACAGTCAGGGCGTTCCCTCCGCCGCCTATTTATCGGGAGAAGAGATTTTGCGGCTCGGCACGGAATGTCTGGCCTGCGAATACGCCTGCCGGGCCTGGGGACGGGGCGCCGTGAAGATCGACGCGCCAATCGAAGGACTGGCGGGCTATCTGAGCAAAAGAGCCCGGGTCTGAGAGGCTGGCTTATAATGGGCATATTGGTAAGCAAAGAGACCACAGTGGCGGTGCAGGGCGTCACCGGCCGCGAAGGCAGTCTGCGGACAAAATACATGAAAGAGTACGGCACAAAGATCATCGGCGGGGTGAGTCCGGGAAAACGCGGGGAAACCGTCCACGGCGCCCCTGTTTATAATACCATGGCGGAAATAGTCCGCGAGCAGGGCGCGGTTGATTTCAGCGTTATCTTCGTTCCGGCGCGCGCCTTAAAAACAGCCGTGACAGAAGCGGCGGACGCCGGGGCCGCCAATATCATCGCCTGCGCGGAAGGAGCGCCGGTTCACGACATAATGTTCATGACCGCCTATTGCCGGTTGCGGGGCGTCCGCCTGTTCGGACCCGGTTCCATCGGCGTCATCACGCCCGGCGAAGCCGTCGTCGGTTGGCTGGGCGGCAACGCGGACTGGGCCAACAGCTTTTTTGAAAGCGGTCATATAGGCGTGTTTTCGCGCAGCGGCGGCCAGTCCGGCACAATTCCCTGGGCGCTGAAAGAAGGCGGCTTCGGGGTCAGCACGGTCGTCCACACGGGAACGGAAGCTATAATCGGAACTTCAATGGCGGATCTGCTGCCGTTGTTTGAAGCCGATCCTCAAACGGCCGGAGTGGCGGTTTACGCGGAAATCGGCGGCTCGCAGGAAGAAGAATGCGCCGAAGTGATCGCGGCCGGCCGCTTCACCAAGCCGTTCGTCATTTATGTCGCCGGCGCCAGAGCGCCGGAAGGTCAGCGTTTTTCTCACGCCTCAAACATAGTGGAGCGGGGGCGGGGTTCAGCCAAGAGCAAAATGGACGCCGTCCGCCAGGCGGGCGGCTTTGTGGCCGAGACCCCCCGCGACATCCCGCTTATTTTGCGGGAAAAATTAGGCTAAGCTAAAGTTAATTGGAAGAAATTGGGGTTAATTGGCAAAGGCTAGTAGCGCTGCGTTTATACCCCGTTTGCCGTAATTCGCAGGCGCTCGTCGTCCGCATAGCGAGCTGTGTTCGCAAAACCAGGTATCGTCAATTCGCCCCTGCCGGGATCGTAAGTGTAGTCTGTACCGAGGGTTAGCGAGGTTCCGTCTTTTCTGGTTACGGTAACGGCGGGAGGCAGCGAATAATTGGCGCGAGGCGTCAGACTGACGACAAGGGAGCTGTTTTCATTAACCAGCGGTTTGACCGTGGCCGTAAGATGCGATAAATCTGTCGTATAGGAAGCTATCTTCGTCCCCGCGATATTTATGGTCAAATCTCCGGTTACAGAACTGATCTCCAGTAAACCAAAAGGCTTGCCATCGCTATCTGTCGTACGGCTGTAAACAGTACTAAGCGACGCTGTCGGCGTTCCGACCATAGTTACGGATACATCCGCCATATCAGGCAGAATATAGCCCTCCCGCGGCTGGAAAACTATCGTAAACGGGCGATGCTCAATCGGTTTATTGGAAGAAACGCGATAAGTCAGTCCTACCGGCGGCGATGGGTTGAATTCATAATCATAGACGGGCACGATCTTGCCTCCCGCCGATATTTCAATATTGTTCGTTATATTCGCCACTCTAAGGGTCGCCGTATTAGCGAAAGAGTCATAGGCCAGCATGGAGGGACTGAATATTTCGTTACGCACGCCGCCGATAACTTCATAAACGAACACATCCTGATTGGGCAGGCCGGTGTTGTCGCTGGACGGCAATTGATAGCCGCTCTTGGGCCGCAAAAGGACGACCAGATCCTGCCCTAAAGCGGTGATCGGCGGCGAAGTAACGCTGTAGGTCAGATTGGAAACGTTTATTTTGTAATTCGGCAACTTGTACCCGTTCGCCGTCAGGACGACGGGGCCGGTCACATATTTTGGCGGATCCAAGGGATTAGTCGAATCCTTGGGGATTTTTATGATGATATCGCTGCCGTTATTAGTAAAATCGTAATCAACCGGTGAACCACCCATTGTCGCCGTTACATAATCTTCCAATTCGCTTATGGGCGGCAGCGCGTAACCCGTGGCCGGCCGCAATTGTATGATCGCTTTATCCACTCCGTCCGTCAGTGTGGTTTTTTCCGCCGTGTATTTGACGCCGCTTGCCCTGACCGTCAGTTTATAAGTCGGCACTTTTACGCCGTTAACCGTCAGCTTCAAATCCGCGTCCACAGGATTGACCACAATTCGCATATCAACGCCGGCGCCAGGATAGATAACCGTATAGCCGATGCCCGCCAAGAGATTGGATCCGCCCATCGTGATCAAAATATCAGTCGGGTCAGGCAGACGGTAGCCACTTTTGCGGACGAAGTCAAAGGTCATCGGCGCGCCGACTGTGACCGGCTTGAGCGGCGTCCTGGGATAATTCAGGCCGGCGGCTTTGACGGAAACCGCCGGTATTTTCCGCCCATTGGCCGTG
>JAIRRL010000176.1 GCA_031255985.1 Gracilibacteraceae bacterium | reverse complement strand
GCCGCCGCCGCGGTCAGCGCCTTCATCAAGTCCAATTGTTTTCCCGCAGCCACGCCTCCCGCTCCGCGTCCGTCAGAGCGTCGATCAAAATATCGAGATCGCCGAGCAAAACAGCGTCTAATTTGTGTACGGTCAGGCCAATCCGGTGATCGGACACCCGGCCCTGGGGAAAATTATAAGTGCGAACCCGTTCGCTGCGATCCCCGGTTCCCACCTGATTCCGCCGCCGGGCGGCCATTTCGTCCCGCGCTTCCTCCCGCGCTTTTTCCAGCAGCCGCGCCCGTAAAACCCGCATGGCCTTATCCTTGTTTTTATGCTGTGATTTTTCGTCCTGACAGGAGACGACAAGACCGGTGGGCAGATGAGTCAGGCGGATAGCCGATTGGGTCGTGTTGACCGACTGGCCGCCCGGCCCGCTGGCGCAGAAAATATCCACGCGCAGGTCGTTGGGATCGATATCTATTTCCACTTCCTCCGCTTCCGGCAGCACCGCCACCGTAGCGGTCGAAGTATGAATGCGTCCGCCCGATTCCGTGGTCGGGATGCGCTGGACGCGATGAACGCCGCTCTCGAATTTCAGGCGGCTGTACACGCCGCGCCCCTCCAGCATGAAAATGATTTCCCGGAAACCGCCGATATCCGTATAATTTGCGCTCAAAAACTCGCTTTTCCAGCGCCGGGCCTCGCCGTAGCGCGTATACATACGGTAAAGATCGCCGGCAAAAAGCGCCGCTTCCTCGCCGCCGGCGCCGGCCCGGATTTCCATGATCACGCTTTTATCGTCGTCGGGATCTTGCGGCAAAATCAGGCGCCGCAGCCGGGCGGTCAGCATCTCGCTCCGCTCGCCCAGCTCTTTTTGCTCGGCCGCGATCATCGCCCGCATATCATGATCGCGCTCGTCCGCCCACATCACGTCCAGATCCGCCAGTTCGCTTTGCACCGCGCGATAATCGCGAAAAACTGCCGTCGTCTCCGCCAGGGCGGCTTGCGCCCGCGCGATTCGCTGAAATTCCGCCGGGTTGGCCGTTATATCCGGATGAGCCAGCATGGCAGTCAGCTCATCGTATTTTTTTTCCATTTCCTCTAAATATTTGAACAAAATCTTCGCTCCACCCTTGAAATTACAGTACGCGAACCGCAAAACGCGGCACAAGGAAAAACAGAGCTTCCGCTCTGCTTGTTTCTGGACTTTTTCCGGCTATTGCAGGCCGTATTTCCTTTTGAAACGGTCTACCCGGCCCCCTGAGTCCACGAATCGCTGCACGCCTGTGTAAAAAGGATGGCACTTGGAACATATTTCCACTTTAATATCCTTTTTTGTGCTGCCGGTTTCGATTACATTGCCGCAAGCGCAGGTAATCGTAGCCGCTCCGTACTTGGGATGAATTTTTTCTTTCACGCTCTCAACCTCTTTTCTCGCTTAACCGCAAATGTCAGCTTCAACTCAACTCAGTTAGTGTAGCACTTTAGCGCCGGATAGTCAAGAAATTTTGCCTTCAAGGGGTGTAGCTAAAGAATATTGGTCGTCCTTGGATATCAAACTCTTTTCTCGGCTTATCTTCGGGCAGACCGAGAAATATGATTATTCGCTTCTTCAGAAAAAAAATTAATCTTGACAATCGCGGATTACTGATGCAAACTGTGATTACAGTGGTCTAAGGAGGGAGGCTGATGGCTATCATGGCGCACAAGAAGCACACCCGCGTCGCGATAATTGTGTCGGCTGTTTTGATTGTAGCCGCCATTGGTACAGCTTGCGCACTTGGCGCGGGAAGTAATTCGTCAGGCTCTACAAGCCGTGATTTGGCGCATTTCGGCGTGAACGGTTTCGTTCTCGGCGACCTGCCCCCAGATACGCGGAACCTTATCCCAACCGACCGCTACAACGATGATTATGAAAACAATTTCGAAGGGGTGCGCTTCACTACAAATGAGGACACAGGCGTAATACGCAGAATGTTCATTGATGTGCTTGAGAGCGGCGTGGCCTGTTCGCTTGACGATTCGTCCATGCGAACGCCGTGGCGGCGGTTGTCTGAAATAATTGGATTCTTCGGCGAAGGCAAGGAAGGATGGCAGGACAGGGAGCAAGGTCTCCGCTATGTCGAGTACAAGCAAGTGAGCGGTAGATTATCGGCATCTGTCCGTTTTGTGTATTTTGATTATGATGAAAGGCGACTCGTCTGGGTGATTGCAGAAAGCAGCCTGCCTTACGGTTTGCTGTCTGCATGGACGCCCTTGACAGACCTGCCCGCAGATTACAGCAAAGAGCAGGCTATCAAAGACGGCGTATATGTCATCCACGGAGCGGAAATACACAACCAGAGGCGTGTGGACGCCTTCTACGCGGACGCTCTGGCAGGAAGAGCCGCTTTTATGCGGGTAATGCAATACACCATAGAGGGCGACCCAATTATCACTGACTACCGGTATGACGGCGAGACATACACAGTCGTTTATGATTCAACCCGCGACAAATTCGGCAGCGGAGATATTTCAACCTTGACCTACAAACACCTACTGCCTACGGGTCTTGATTCAAACGGAACCGCCGGGTATACGCTGACCCATGCGGACTTCATTGGCCATCTTGAAAACGGCTGGATTCCCTCGCCGTCTTCTGCGCAAAGCGATAACCCTAACCCGCCGGAAAACCCGCCTGCGATTTCGGTCAGCGCCAATGGGAAACCTCTCGAATGGATTGTCGGGATAAACGTATGGAACGGCGCAATCGTTGACCGTGAGGAAAACTTCATGGCATTTATGGAAGGTAAAACGATAGATGATTTGCCGCTCGTCAGCGTTGGAGAAACCGTAACGGTTGATTTTGGCGGCTATCCACCGAGCGCGGTTATCCTTTCAGAATCCATCCTCAATGAAAGCGGCGCTCCCAAATGGAGAACGGATGAATTACCAAAAAATTACAACATAGGTATGGCGGGAGACATTGGCAAATTCACGATTGAACCCAATTATGCCACCGCCCTTAGCTCTAACGGCGCCGACTATGCCCCAGGCAGGACGATAAAAGGCTATAAGCTCGTCTGCCAATGGCTAAAGCCGGACAGCGGCGTCAATGAATGCGAATACGCTTTTGTGATTCGCAGCGATGCAGCTATATCAATGGCGCAGGAAGAATCGGCGACCCAATCGGCGCCATAGGAAAAACAAGAGACTCGCGTCTACACTAAAGCGGACTCTCGGTTTCTGTAGGGGACGCCGCCTTCGGCGTTCCACCCCTGGGATCGCGGGCGTCCAGCCCGCCCGTTACCAGCCCCCCTAGGGGACGCCGCGTTCGGCGTCCCACCCCAGGGATCGCGGGCGTCCAGCCCCCCCCT
>JAIRRL010000156.1 GCA_031255985.1 Gracilibacteraceae bacterium | reverse complement strand
CGCCGCGACAAATTTTGCCAAAACGGCAAAACCAGGCTTGACGGGGCGTTGCGGCTAAGGTATAATCAACTCATATGTAAGAACAGGAGTTGATTTTCTTGACGTTAGTTTTGCGAAATAACAGCGGCAATGACGATAATAGTGATACTGAGGCGGCGGAGAGCGTAGCGGAGACTCACGACGAAGAATGGGTGGAACTGGCCAAAGCGGGAGATATAACCGCTCTGGAGTATCTGATTAATAAATATAAAAATTTTGTGCGCGCTAAAGCACGGTCGTATTTTCTTATCGGCGCCGACAGGGAAGATATCATCCAGGAGGGCATGATCGGCCTGTATAAAGCGATTCGCGATTTTCGCGGCGATAAGCTGTCGTCTTTTCGCGCTTTCGCCGAACTCTGTGTCACCAGGCAAATAATCACAGCTATCAAAACGGCTACCAGGCAAAAACATATTCCGCTCAACTCATATGTTTCGCTGAATAAACCGATTTACGACGAAGAATCGGATCGCACGCTGATAGACGTTATTTCCGGCGCGCGCATGTCCGATCCGGAGGAATTGATCATCAGCCGGGAGGAATTTGATGATATCGAGGAGAAAATCGGCGAAATACTGAGCGCGTTGGAGCGGGAAGTGCTGATGGCCTATTTGGACGGCAAATCATATCAAGAAATAGCCATAGAGTTGCGCCGGCATGTTAAATCGATCGATAATGCGCTGCAAAGAGTGAAGCGCAAATTGGAAAGATACCTTGAAACCAGGGCGGAATTGAATTATCGCGTGTAAAGCGCGGGTATGAACGGCGGAGCGGCGCAAGGTTTGCCGATTAAGCGAGCCTGAAATTTGATTTGCTCTGCGGGGGAGCGAGGCGCCAAGGAGAATGTCCATGAATGAGCGGTTGATCACGTCCCTCCGGCAGCCGGAAGATTCGGAAACGGAAGTTGAATCGCTGAGACCCGCGCGTCTGGCGGACTATATCGGTCAGAAAAAAGTGAAGGAAAACATGGCGGTTTTTATCCGCGCCGCTCTTTCCCGCGGCGAGGCGCTGGATCATGTTTTGCTTTTCGGCCCGCCCGGCTTGGGCAAAACAACGCTGGCCGGCATAATAGCCGCCGAACTGGGCGTGAACATGCGCGCGACTTCGGGGCCGACCATAGAGCGGCCGGGGGATCTGGCGGCGCTGCTTACGGCGCTGGAGCCGCGGGACGTGCTTTTCATAGATGAAATCCACCGTTTGAGCAGGACGGCGGAAGAAGTGCTTTACGCGGCCATGGAGGACTGCTGCCTGGACATCATGATCGGCAAAGGACCCAGCGCCCGTTCCATTCGCCTGGCGCTTTCCCCCTTCACGCTGGTGGGAGCGACGACGCGGGCCGGGATGCTTTCTTCGCCGCTGCGCGACAGGTTCGGCGTGAATTGCCGCCTGGAGTATTATCCGCCGGAGGAACTGGTGATCATCGTTCGGCGCGCGGCGCGTATTTTGCGTTTGCCGCTGACGGAAGAAGGAGCGCTGGAAATTGCCCGGCGTTCGCGCGGAACGCCCCGGGTAGCGAACAGACTGCTGAAACGGATTCGGGATTACGCGCTGGAATGGGGCAGAGAGACGGTGGACGCGGCGACGGCGGCTGAAGCGCTGGATCGGCTGGACGTGGACCGGCGCGGGTTTGATTATCTCGACCAAAAAGTGTTGCGCGCCATAATAGAGAAATTCGACGGCGGGCCGGTAGGCCTGGAGACTTTGGCGGCGATGGCGGGGGAAGAAGCGGACACTTTGGAGGATGTGGTCGAGCCGTTTCTCCTGCAGCAGGGATTTATAGCGCGGACGCCCAGGGGCCGGGTGGCGACGGCGGAAGCCTGCCGTTATTTTGGCCGGCCGGCGCCGGAAAAAACCGGGTTGCGGGAGCAGAGTTTTTTTGATGAAAACGGAACTGTTTGACTATGAACTGCCGCCGGAACTGATCGCCCAGACGCCTTTACCGGAACGGGACGCTTCTCGCCTGCTGGTTTTGGCGCGGGACGGAAGCGGACGGGCGGAACACAGGCGCTTCCGGGATTTGCCGGAGTTATTAAAGCCGGGGGATCTGCTCGTTTTGAATAACACGAGAGTATTGCCGGCTCGTCTCTTCGGGCGCAAGGAAGATACGGGCGCCCGAATTGAGGTGTTGCTTCTCAGTCCCAGGGCGGCGGCAGACGGGCCGCCACCGGATGGAAATATATGGAATGTGCTGCTTCGGCCGGCTCGCCGGCTGAAACCGGGTCAAGCCGCTGTATTTGCCGGCGGCCGTTTGCGCGGCGAAGTCTTGAGCGCCGACGGCGGCGGCCCAGGGGAGCGGGTCATGGCTTTCAGCACGGAGGGCGATTGGGAAGATGAATTGCGGCTTTGGGGGCAGGCGCCGCTGCCGCCGTATATAGGGGTTCCTCTCGCGGATAAGGAGCGCTATCAGACGGTTTACGCGCGGGAAACGGGATCGGCCGCCGCTCCGACAGCGGGGCTGCATTTTACGCCGGCCCTGCTGGAGCGCTTGCGGCGCGGCGGGGTGGAGACGCGGGAAATCCTGCTGCACGTGGGGGTGGGCACCTTTCGCCCTGTGCGAACGGACAAAGTGGAGGAGCATGTCATGCACAGCGAGCGCTTCCGGATTGAGAGCGAGACGGCGGCGGCCGTGCGGCGGGCTAAGGCCGAAGGCCGCCGCGTCGTCGCCGTGGGAACGACGGTGGTGCGGACGCTGGAAGCGGCGGCGGCCCGGACAGGGAAAGTGGAAGCCGGAACGGGAGAGACGGATATATTTATCTATCCGGGGTTTCGTTTTCAGGTGGTTGACGCCTTGATTACGAATTTCCATTTTCCCCGCTCCACCTTGCTGATGCTGGTCAGCGCTTTCGCCGGGCGGGACAACGTCTTGGCGGCATACGCGGAGGCCGCGCGGCTAAAATACAGGTTTTACAGTTTCGGCGACGCTATGTTTGTGGGGTAGAAATTGGAGCGGAGACGGAATGTACAGCATTTTACTCATTGAGGACGATAAAATCATCCGGCGGGAATTGCAGATCATTTTAGAAAAATATGGATACGAAGTGATCACGACTGATAATTTCAGCGGCGTGGTCGATTTCGTATTGGAGCAAAACCCGCATTTGATTCTGCTGGATATTAATCTGCCTTTTTACGACGGTTTCCATATATGCCGGGAATTGCGTCGGCAATCCAAAATACCGGTTATAGTAGTCACCAGCCGGGACGGCGAAACGGACGAACTCATGAGTATGAACCTCGGCGCCGATTATTTTGTCACGAAACCGTACAATACTCAAATCTTGCTGGCGAAAATAGCCGCTCTGCTCGGCCGGGTTTACGACGCGGGCGCTTCTTTGCCGTTGCGTTACGGCGGCCTGACTTTGGATCTGGGGCGCAGTTCGGTTTATTTTCAGGAACAGAGTTCGGAGCTGACGAAAAACGAGTTGCGCATACTGCGCCTGTTGATGGAAAACGAGGGCCGGATCGTTTCCCGCGATGATATGATGCTGGCGCTTTGGCAAACGGACGCTTTTGTGGACGATAACACTCTGACAGTGAATATCGGCCGATTGCGCGGCAAACTCCAAGCCATCGGCGCCCGCGATTTGCTGAAAACAAAAAGAGGGCAGGGTTATTCCTTATGAGTTTGGGGGAATTCCTGCGCGGTAAGCTGTTATTTCTCCTTTTGAACTTATTTGTCGCCGCTTACTTGGCTTTGCTGCTCCGAATGATGGAGATGGACGCGGGGGTGAATATCCTGTTGCCCTGTTTGCTCTTGGGCCTGGCGTTTCTTTCTCTCGCGCCGGAATATATCGTCAAAAACCGCTACTGCCGGGAAGTACGGAGTATCGTCTCTCAACTGGATAAAAAATTTCTGTTGGCTGAAATCATCCCCCAGCCCGATTTTGCCGAGGGCCGCGTCATGTACGCCGCCCTGCGGGCAGCCGGAAAAGCCATGAATGACGAAATAGCCCGCCACCGTCTTTCCGCCGCCGGGTATCGCGAATATATCGAATTATGGGTGCATGAAATCAAGACCCCGATCGCGGCCGCCCGGCTGGTGGGAGAAAACGCGCGCAATGAGGCGGCGCTGGCCGAATTGGCCAAAATAGATTTTTTTGTGGAGCAGGCCCTGTATTACGCGCGCGGCGCTACGGCGGAAAAAGATTATCTCATCAGGCGGACGACTTTGAGCGAGCTGGTCGCCGCCGTGCTGAAAAACAACGCCCGTTTTTTGATCGGCCATAAAATCGCGGTGCATATGGAAAATCTGGAATTGGCGGTTTTTACGGACAGCAAATGGGTTATGTTTATCCTGCGGCAGATAATAGATAATTCCGTAAAATATGGCTGCAGTTCTCTGGAATTCGCGGGACGGCGCGGCGACAACAATGTCTCGCTGCTTGTGCGCGACGATGGGGCCGGCATCCCGGAACAAGATATTAACCGCGTGTTTGACAAAGGATTCACCGGCGCTAACGGCAGGCGTTTCGGGCGCTCGACCGGACTGGGGCTGTATTTATGCCAAAATCTCTGCCAGAAGCTGGGTTTGGAACTGACGGCCGCTTCGGGCGGCGGAGCGGGCACGGAGATGGAGATAGTATTTCCGGTGGACGAACGCCTGGCCGAAACCGCCGAAGATATTGCGCGCAGCGCCCCCGGCACATGACCAATCCCGCCGTTCCGCGCCGTTCCCGCGCCGCTTCCGCGGTCGCGCGGCGTCGCGTGAAAAGGATTGAAGGATTGAACATTGAAGGATTGAATATTGAAAGATTGAATATTGAAGGATTGAATATTGCCGGCTATTTGGTATAATACAAGTATGGATTTTGTGTCTGAAAGCGAGGCGTTTCATTTGAAGCATATTTTTTCTCAACCGATAAAACTTAAAAAGGTCATTATTATACTGCTTGTCTGTCCGCTCGTATTGCTGACCGCGGCTGCCTGCGGGAAAAGCGGCGCGGGTTCCGCGAACTCCGCGGCCGCGGCGGAGACGGCGGGCGAAGCGTGGAGCGATTCAGGCGCAACGGTATGGGAGCTTGGCATCGACACGGTTACTTTAGACGGCGAACCGATAACGCATGAGGCTTTCGCGGAGAACGACCTCACCGTTTTGAATATATGGGCTACTTGGTGTCCCCCTTGCGTGAGAGAATTGCCGCATCTGCAGGAGGTAAGCGCGCGCTTCAAAGACAGGGGCGTCCAAATCGTGGGGGTGCTGCAGGACGGCGTTACGGCGGCGGGCGCTCCCGCCGGCGACGTGATAGAATCCGCCAAAACTTTGCTTCAGACAACCGGGGCCGCGTACACGATGATTTTGCCGGACGAAACGATAACGCTCAATCTTATCGCGAAAATGCAGTATTTTCCCACCACGTTTTTCATCAATGCAAAAGGCGAGGTCGTGGAGACGGTGATCGGCGCCAATGACGCCGACAGTTGGGAGGAGACTATCAATGCGGTTCTTGCAGATATTTCACAATAAGAGGACGTTCGCGCAAGCGGCCTTGCTGCTTGGCGGCGTGTTGACGCTTATCTTAGGCGTCGTTTGCGGCGAGGTTCGGACTGTATTGATGAAGGCAATCTATATCTGCCTTGAGTGCATCGGCATTGGCTAGGAAATTCGAGCATCTCCGTCTCTCCGTTCAAGGCGGCTGGACATTGCTGACCAACAGTCATTTGGCCGGCTTCGCCCAAGGGCGGATTTACGCGGGCAAACTCAAAAGCATATGCCTGCCCGGTCTCAACTGCTATTCGTGTCCCGGCAGCCTGGGTTCCTGCCCCGTCGGGGCGCTGCAGGCGGTTCTCAGTAGCGCGAAATATCAGTTTTCTTTCTATCTTTTCGGGTTTTTCCTTATTATCGGAACGGTATTGGGACGATTCGTGTGCGGATTTCTGTGCCCGTTCGGATTGATACAGGATCTGCTCGGCAGGATACCCTTCCCTAAGAAGATTCGAACCTTCAAGGGCGACCGTGGCTTGCGATTGGTAAAATATGTAATATTGGCGGTATTCGTGATTTTGCTCCCTCTGTTCCTCGTGGACGCCGCAGGCGGCGGCGAGCCTCAGTTCTGCAAATGGATCTGCCCCGCGGGCACATTGGAGGGCGGCGTTCCTTTGTTGCTTGCCGATTCTGTCTTGCGGAGCGCGGCTGGATTTCTCTTTGCTTGGAAACTGCTGATTTTGGGGATCGTCGCAGCGCTGTCCGCCGTCGTTTGGCGGCCGTTTTGCAAATACCTTTGCCCGCTCGGCGCCGTCTACTCCCTGTTCAACGGGATTTCGATATACAGATACGCGGTTGACGGCGGCAAATGCACGAATTGCGGGCGGTGCGCGCGGGTCTGTCTTATGAGCGTCCAGCCGCAAAAAGAAGCGAATCATCCGGAATGCGTGCGCTGCGGGGAATGTAAGAAGGCCTGTCCCGCCGGCGCCATATCGTCGGGTTGCCTGGGTTCATTTCAAGCGCCTGCGCGCTTAGCAGCCGGAAAAAACCCTTCTCTTCCTCGCTGAACGGCAAAACGGCGCCCGGTATTTTCCATCTGGACCTAAAGGTTTTTCAAAAGCTTGACAAATATTTTAATATCGCTATAATTAAAAGCAGAGAGTTCCTCGATAGCTCAATGGTAGAGCAACCGGCTGTTAACCGGTAGGTTGCAGGTTCGAGTCCTGCTCGGGGAGCCATACCATTTTGGCGGCTTTTATGAATCGGGCGGCGGCAATTAATTATTTTTGCCGCATCCTGTATTTTTCAGATTTGATATGATAGAATAGGATTGGGCTTAACTGTTTGCGGACGGTTAAGGGAAAGGAGAACTGCTATGCGTATTATGAAAATAAACGACAACACAGTTCGTATTTTCATCTCCTTTACTGAACTTGCCGAGATGAACCTCTCTTTGGCTGATTTTTTCCAGAGGACGACTCGCTCGGAGCAGTTTTTTTGGGAATTGATCGCCAAAGCTAGGGAGGAGGTAGATTTTCATATTGATCAGCCCTTCTGGATTCAGGCCATGGTTGAGACTAACGGTGAATTTGTGGTGACGGTTGCGAAGCAGGAGGAACAAGCCGAGACGGATTTGGAGCATATTTTGCAGCAGGCGGTCAATGAACGCCGCTCGGCTTCGCGTCAGCCGGCCAAAGCCGCGCCAAAAGAAGAATGGGTCTACGCTTTCGAAGATCTGGAGGACGCGGTGGACGCGGCTGTTGCTTTACCGGCGGCGCCGGAGGCTGTCAGCGCCTTGTATAATTATGAGGGCGAATATTATATTGCCCTGAGCAAAGTCGCAGCCTTGCGCAAGAGAAGGAATGTGGAGACAATCCTTGACGAATATGGGGAAGCGATGATTTTTACCGAGGGTTTTTTGCGTGAACACGCCGAAGTTATCATAGCGGAACAGGCGGTTCCCAAACTCAAACTTTTGCGCGGCGCTGGATAACGGCCGGTCTGGCTGGAAACAGCGGAAAAACGCAGGGAGCGTGTTTTTTTGCAAAAAAGGAAGAGGAAAAAGAAGCAAAGCGTCGGCGGCTGGCTGTTGTTGACGGCGATTTGTCTGACCGGCGTTTTGGTGGGCACAGCGGTTTTTGGCTTAGTGTGGTTTCGCGGGGCGGGCATGTATTGGGCGGATAAACCGAACACCATGCTCCAGCCGGCTGAAGCCGCTGAAAAATTGGAAAAGAGAATGACCATTCTCCTGATCGGCGCGGATAAGCGCCCTGGGGAAACGTCTTATAACACCGATACGCTGATTTTAGCCACGGTTGATCCCAACACGCTGGTGGTTTCGATGTTGTCGCTTTTGCGCGATACCCGCGTGAACAGGAACGGCGAGGACGTGAGAATCAATTCTATTGTCATGCGCTGGGGCGTGCAGGCTTTGATGACGGAGGTGGAAACCCTCACGGGCATCCGGCCGGACGGCTACATCATGACGAATTTTGAGGGTTTTAAAGATGTGGTCGATACTTTGGGCGGGGTTGAAATCAATGTGGAAAAAGATATGTATTATGAAACGGGCGACAAAGGGGAGGACGGCGTTATCGATTTGCGCGCCGGCTTCCAGACGCTAAACGGGCTGCAGGCTTTGCAGTACGCCCGTTTTCGCAATGACGCCCTGGCGGATGTTTCCCGTTCCAAGCGGCAGCAAACGGTGCTGAAAGCCATAGCGCGCAAGTGTCTCGAACCGTCGGTTATCGTAAAACTGCCGACCTTGACGCCTCAATTGCTGAACGCGGTGGAATCTGATATAAGTATGCCGGATTTGATGCGCTTAGCCAAGGTGGGCGTGGGCTTCGATCATATCGAAATCGTTTCCCAGACCATTCCGGGCAATTTTCTGGAACTTGACGGCGTGAGCTATTGGGAGGTTGACAGAACCGCCGCCCGTCTGGCGGGAGAAAATTTGCTTTTGGGTATAGTTTCCGATCGTGTTTTTGACGGCGCGGTACTTAACAATCTGGACGCGGAAACGCGGGCGCGCATCACTGCCGGGAGCAGGAACGACAGAGAGGAGACGGCTGGGGAAACGAGCGCGGATACGGAAACCGGCGCGAATCCGGCCGATGGCGCCAGCCCCGCCGGCGGGGCGGAAACTGAAACTGAAAGTGAAAGTGAAAGTGAAACTTCAACCGGTTCCTTGCCCGAAACGCCGGCCGGAGTTTCATCGGAACCTACGACAGAACCGGCGGCGGAAGGCGGCGGCGAAAATAGCGGTTATACAGAGGAAGAATTGGAATATATGCAAGAATGGCCGGAATACGCGGAAGCAAACTGATCCGGGGTGGAAATGAGGTGACGGATTGAACCGGGACAGGAAAAAAAAGAGCAAAAGGGATTGGCTGTTGCGGACGCTCCTAATCGCCCTGGCTTTGTTGGCGGTGGTATTAGCGGTCGCCGGGGCGATCACGCTGTACATTTTCCTTGACGAGCCCAAACCGTCCGAACCTCTGGCGGCGCGGCCATCGGAGGAAATGCAGGCGCCGGAGACGGAGGAAGCCGCTTTGGATAAACGGGTCAGCGTTTTATTGATCGGAACGGATAAACGTCCGGGAGAATCTTATTTTAATTCAGACGTTCTCATTGTCGCGAGCGTCGATCCTTCGACTAAAATCATCTCCCTCCTTTCCGTGCCGAGAGATACGCGGGTAAAGTACAAAGGATCGCATGTCAAGATAAATTCTCTGCCCATGTATAGCAATATTCAAACCTTGGTGGATGAAGTGGCCGATTTGACCGGTATCCCGCTCAACGGCTATTTGCTGACGAATTTCGCCGGGTTTAAGGATATTATAGACATACTGGGCGGAGTGGACATCTATGTGGAGCAGGATATGTACAAGCTCACGGGCGACAAGGAGGACGGGGTTATAGATTTGCGTCAGGGCCAGCAGCATTTGGACGGTTCGCGGGCTCTGCAGTACGCCCGTTTCCGGGACGACGCTTCGGCGGATATCGGCCGCACGGCCCGCCAGCAGAAAATGCTGAAAGCGGTGGCGGCAAGAGCTATGCAAAGCGATACCATCACAAAAATCCCCCAACTTCTGCCGCAGGCGCTTAAAGCGGTGGAGACGGATTTGCCTTTTGCGGATTTGCTGAAACTGGCCAAAGTGGCGGTTCATTTCAGCGACGCTTCCATAGTCAGCCAGACTATGCCGGGCTGGCCTATAATGCTGAATAATTTGAGTTACTGGGAAGTCAACCGGCAGGCGGCGCGCCTGATGGGACAGAACATCATGTTGGGCGTCACTACCAATCGGACGTCCGACTACAGCGCTGTGTCCGATATGGATCCGGAAGTCCGCTATTTACTGGCGCAGGAAGCGGCGGCCAGAGCGGAAGCCGAGGCGCAGGCGGAAGCTGAGGCTGAGGCGGAAGCCGAGGCGGAAGCGGGGATGGAAGCCGGAACTGAAACGGGGACTGAAACTGAAACTGAAACAGGAATTGAAACTGAGACCGGCGCCGGAGGCGGGAGCGAAGCGGAAGGCTTGGAATCAGGTTATGACGGCGCGGACGAGCTAATGAACGGAGAAGAGCCGGGAAGCGGCGCTGAAGGAATTACGGTTGACGCGCCGGGAACGCCGGAGGTTGATTCTTCTGAACCATCGGCGATATAGGGAGGTAAATCAGGAGGAAATGGCGGTTCAAATAATAACGGACAGCACCAGCGAATTGACTGGAGATTTAGCTGAAACTTGGAATGTGCAAGTATTGCCTTTATTAGTATTTTTTGGAAACGAATGTTATAGAGACGGCCTTGATTTGAGCAGTAAAGAATTTTTTCGGAAAATAAAAGAGAGCGCGGATTTGCCGACTACGTCGCAAGTGACCCCGGCGCAATTTGCGGAAGTTTTCCGGGCGCACCGGGAAGCGGGGCGGGAAGTGGTCGGTATTTTCATATCGTCCAAACTGAGCGGGACTTACAATTCCGCCGTCCTGGCGCGTGAGTCTTTGGGCGATAAAGGAGTTTATGTTATTGATTCCCGGACGGCGACTTTTTGTCTGGGCGCTATAGTGATTGAGGCCGCTCGTCTGGCCAAATCCGGGCGCAGCGGGGCGGAAATCGCAGATTGGGTGCGCCGCGTCGCCGCAACTCACATGATGTACGGCGTTATTGACAGTCTCGACCATCTGCGCCGCGGAGGCAGGCTGTCGCTGAAATCGGCCATTGTGGGCAATATTTTGGGCGTCAAACCGGTTATCACTATTCGGGACGGGGAAGTGATCATGCTGGCCAAAGCGCGCGGTCATAAAAACGCGCTGCGCTGGATGCTGGAGGACGCGGAAAAAAACGGTCTGTCCGCTCGCAGCGGGAAAACGGTATATTTTGCTTACAGTCTGGATAAATCCAGCTTGGAGGCTTTGCAGGAAATGATTATGCAAAAATATGGGAAGCGTGAATTTATTGAGCTGGAAGTCGGCGCCGTTGTCGGTACGCATATCGGCCCCGGCGCCATCGGTTTTTGCGTGGTGGAGTGACGTTTGCGGCGCTGGGGCGGCGGGAAGGAATCAACTATCTGGCTAAAACCCCCGCAAACACTGCGTTTGCGGGGGTTTGTCGTCTTTTGGAATCTGCGAGGGCATCTGAAGCGGGCTGACGCCCCCAACCCCATACAACAAAAAATCTTATGAAATTTGACCCGGGCGGCAACGCGAAAGAAAACAGCGGAAACGATGAAATTTGGAGTATTTTTAAGATAAACGGCGATAAACCCGCGTAAAGGCATATAAACGCTTATAATTGGCGATAAACGAGATTGCATTTTTTCCGGGCAAGAGATATTATTACCATTGTATCAGCACTCGCCTGAGGTGAGTGCTAACAACAAGAAAGTGTATTTCATTTTTCTAAGGGAGGGAACCAAGTTTATGAAACTGAGACCTTTAGGCGACCGCGTGATCATCAAAGCAATGGAAAAGGAAGAGAAAAGCAAGGGCGGAATCATCATGCCGGACACGGCGAAAGAGAAGCCGCTTGAGGGCGAGATTATCGCCGTCGGCCCCGGAAAACTTGACGATGACGGTAAGCGTTTGCCTATGGACGTCAAGGTGGGCGACAAAGTGATTTATTCCAAGTATTCCGGCACGGAAATCAAGTTTGACGGTGAGGAATATCTGATTTTGCGCGAGAGCGACGTGCAGGCCGTGGTGGAAAAATAAGCGGCGCTGAATTCGAGTTTGATTGATCAAAGCTTAACGAACTGAGGAGGTAACGAGAAAGTGGCAAAACAGATTATTTTCAATGAGGAGGCGCGGCACGCGCTGGAACGGGGCGTGAATAAACTGGCGGACGCCGTGCGCATCACCTTGGGGCCGAAAGGGCGCAACGTGGTGTTGGACAAGAAATACGGCTCCCCCTTAATCACCAACGACGGCGTTACGATCGCCCGCGATATTGAGCTTGAGGATCCTTATGAAAACATGGGCGCCCAGTTGGTAAAAGAAGTCGCGACCAAGACTAACGATGTGGCCGGCGACGGCACGACGACCGCGACGCTGCTGGCCCAGGCCGTCATCCGGGAAGGGCTGAAAAACGTGGCGGCGGGCGCCAATCCGATGGAAATTAAAAAAGGTATCGAAAAAGCTGTCGAAGCGGTGGTCGAAGACATAAAGAACAACGCGAAAAAAGTCAACGGCAAGGAGGATATTGCTCAGATAGCGACGATTTCCTCCAGCGACGCGGAAATCGGCAAAATGATCGCCGAGGCCATGGATCGCGTTGGCAACGACGGCGTCATCACGGTTGAGGAAGCTAAAGGCATGACGACGGAAACGGAGACCGTCGAAGGCATGCGTTTCGACCGCGGTTACGTGTCGGCCTATATGGTGACTGATACGGAAAAAATGCAGGCCGTTCTCAACGACCCGTATATTTTGATTACGGATAAAAAAATCAGTTCCGTGCAGGAAATCCTGCCCGTGCTGGAAAAAGTGGTAACAACCGGAAAGCCCTTGCTGATAATAGCGGAAGACGTCGAGGGCGAGGCTTTGCCGACTTTGATTTTGAACAAATTACGCGGAACCTTTAACTGCGTGGCGGTGAAAGCGCCTGGCTTCGGAGACCGGCGCAAAGCCATGCTGGAAGATATTGCCGTATTGACCGCAGGCCAGGTGATCACGGAAGAACTGGGTCTCAAGATGGAAAACACGGAACTCTCCCAGCTTGGGCGCACCCGTCAGGTAATCGTCAGCAAGGAAGAATCCACCATAGTTGGCGGCGCCGGCGATGATAAAAGCATCAAAGACCGGGTGGAGTCCATTCGCCGTCAGATTGAGGACACCACTTCCGATTTTGATAAGGAAAAATTGCAGGAGCGTCTGGCGAAACTGGCCGGCGGCGTGGCGGTCATTAAAGTCGGCGCCGCGACTGAGACTGAGATGAAGGAGAAAAAACTCCGTATTGAGGACGCGCTGGCTTCCACGAAAGCCGCCGTCGAAGAAGGCTTTGTCGCCGGAGGCGGCACGGCGTTTGTGGACGCGATTCCCGCTCTGGACAAACTTGAGCTTACGGGCGATCAGGCGACCGGCGCGCATATTGTGCGGCGGGCGCTGGAGGAACCGGTACGTCAGATCGCGACGAACGCCGGCCGCGAGGGTAGCGTCGTCGTGGAAAAAGTGATAGAAGCGCAGCGCGGCACCGGATTCAATGTGCATACGGAAAAATACGAGGATATGATCGGCGCCGGCATTATCGACCCGGCGAAAGTGACCCGTTCCGCTCTGCAGCACGCGGCCTCCATCGCCGCCATGCTGCTGACGACGGAATGCCTCGTGGCTGATCTGCCGGAAAAAGAAAACCCGATGGCCGCCGGCGGCATGGGCGGCGGTATGGGCGGCATGGGCGGCATGATGTAAGCAGCGGACTCCCTTACCCATAGAACTGGCGAAAAAAGCTGTCTCTTTCAAGAGGCAGCTTTTTTTGATCTGCCGCCGCCGGGGGAGCGCGGTCAAAAAAATATGGCTCTTCTCGCGTTTGCGTGGTATAATTGTGAAAACTGACTTGCGTCAGAACAATGTTGGGGTATTGCTCAGGGATATGGAATTAGAGAAAGGCAGATGGACGCGATGCCTTTGACGATGGCGAAAATCGGCGAAGAAAATCTGATACTCAAGGTGGGCGGAAAGCCGGAAACGCGGCAATTTCTTGAAAATCTCGGTTTTGTGCCGGGAAGTATCGTTACGGTTATCTCGGAAATCGGCGGCAATCTGATCGTTCGCGTCCGGGAATCCCGCGTGGCGGTCAGTCGTGAGATGGCGAACAAAATTTTAATATAAACATGAGAGGATGCGGTTATGCAGACGCTGAAAGACACTAAACCCGGCGATACCGTCCGCGTCGTGAAAATCACGGGCGGCGGCGCGGTCAAACGCCGGATTATGGATATGGGCATTACAAAAGGGACGGAGATTTTTGTGCGTAAAGTCGCGCCCTTTGGCGATCCGGTCGAAGTGACGGTGCGAGGTTACGAACTCACTTTGCGCAAGGCGGATTCGGAGATCATAGAGGTCGGCGCACCGGGGGAAGGCGTGGGGGAAAATGTCAGTTAGAATTGCTCTCGCCGGAAACCCTAACAGCGGCAAAACCACTTTGTTCAATGGATTGACCGGTTCCAACCAGTTTGTGGGCAATTGGCCGGGCGTCACGGTCGAAAAGAAAGAAGGGCGGCTTAGAACCAATAAAGATGTGACGATCATTGATTTGCCGGGAATCTATTCCTTGTCGCCCTATACCCTGGAAGAGGTAATCGCCCGCAATTATCTGATCGACGAGCGGCCGGACGCGATTCTGAATATCATCGACGGCGCCAATCTGGAACGCAATCTGTATTTGACGACTCAACTCACCGAACTGGGCATCCCGGTGGTCGCCGCCGTCAATATGATGGACGTCGTTCGCAAAAGCGGAGACAAAATCGACGTCGTCAATCTGGCCAAAGGCATTGGCTGTAAGGTCGTCGGGATTTCCGCCCTGAAAGGGGAGGGCATTATGGAGGCCGCCGCCGCCGCG
>JAIRRL010000151.1 GCA_031255985.1 Gracilibacteraceae bacterium | reverse complement strand
ATAACGGGATCTAGTTTGCCGCGCCGGGCCAGATCGACCAAATTGCGCCCGTACTGCTCCAGGGCAGCGTAGGCGCCCTCCGGATTTTGCCCCGTCACGCGCTGGGAACCGCGGATTTCTTTTAGAACGGCCATTATTTTTTCCCGCGTCATCCCCTGCTCCCGCAGCAATTTTTCCGTTTCGCCGCCGGCGCGACTAAGCAGGGCAAGCAGCAGATGCTCGGTACTGACATATTCGTCGCCAAAATTTTCCATTTCGTCGTGGGCGGTTAAAAAAACATCCCGCAGCCGGCCGGACATGGCCAATTGCGCCGCAGACCCCGAAATGCACGGCATACCCGCTATCACCTGTTCCAGGCGGGCCGTGACCGCCGGAAGAAAAACATTCAGTTTTTGCGCTATTTGAGGAACGACGCCCTCCGCCTGCCGCGTCAGGGCCAGAAAAAGATGTTCCGGTTCCACCAGACTGTTGCCCTGACGGGCGGCTGTATTTTGCGCTTCCAACACAGCTTCCTGTGATTTTTGCGTTAATCTGTTTGTATCAAATGCCATAACGATTCCTCCTTAACCTGTCAAGGCGCTGAGCGCTGTTTTCGTTTTTGCGCCATATCGCTTATGACCGCGATCTCTTCTTCGCTCAAAGTCTCCGGCAAAACTATCTCCGCCACAGCGTACATATCACCGTAATCGCTCTGTTTCCCCATGCGGGGCATACCTTTGCCCTTTAAGCGGAATTTGCGGCCGCTTTGAGTTTGAGGCGGGATTTTCAGCATGACCGATCCGTTCATGGTTTGCACGGGAACAGTCGCTCCCAGCAACGCCTGAAAAAAATCCAGCGGCATTTTCACCTGCAAATCGTCGTCATGCCGTTCATAGCGAAAATGAGGGCGAATGAGTATCTTGAGATATAAATCCCCGCGGGTTCCGCCGCCACTGCCGATTTCACCCTGCCCGGCCAGGCGCAGGCGCGTGTTATCCCGCACGCCCGGCGGAATTTTGGCTTCGATGCGGTGCTGGGCCAGGCTCAAAGTTCTGCTCGTACCCAGATAAGCTTCCTCCAGGGAAATCTCGGCCTCGCCCGTGACGTCACGACCTCTTATCGGTATATTGTAATAAGAGCCGGGGGCGTCCGGTTTTTCTCCGCTAAAGCCGCTGAAACCGCCAAAAATCGTGGAGAAAAAATCGGAAAAACCGCCCGTACCCGTCCCAAAGCCCAGGTCGCCAAACATTTCCGCGAATTCTTCCGGGGTCATCGTCTGATTGTAAGAGGCGCCGGCGCCATTCTGACGCGGATCCCACTCAAAACCGCCGCGGCCGCCTTTTTGCCGCCACAGTTCATAATCGCGCCGCACTTCGTCATATTTTTTTCGCTTGGCCGGGTCGGCTATGGCGTGATAAGCTTCATTGATTTCTTTGAATTTATCTTCCGCCGCCTTGTCGCCGGGATTGACATCCGGATGATATTTTTTTGCCAGGCTTTGGTAAGCCTTTTTTATTGCCTTATTATCAGCGTCCGCCGCCACGCCCAACACAGCGTAATAATCCTTAAAATCCATAAAACCACTCGCTTTCTCTTCCCGCCTGCTTTTTACCCATTATATATTATCATTCGGCAAAGGTCAATATTGGTCAGAGATTTTTTCACCGGAAAAATCATCCATATTTTCCTGTTTGGCTCATTTTTTCTCAATGATACTCAATACCGCTCAATACCGCTCAATTTCGCCTCGCCTTATTCCATATAATTCCATTTCACATTTTATTCCATATTGTTTCATTCTATGCCAAGATTTTTCAGCATCTGTTTATGATTTGCCAAAAAATATTTTGTCAGCGAGAAATGGGCGGTAGCCTCAAATGGAGTTAATTTCAATTCCCCTTCCTCAATTTCATATATCTCCGCATGGGGATAGGCCATCAAAATCGGAGAATGGGTACTTATGATGAATTGTGAATTGTTCTTTACCAAATCATCGATAACGATTAACAGTTCCATCAATTTCATTGGGGAAAGCGCCGCTTCCGGTTCATCAAATATGTATAACCCGTTTCCCCGCAAGCGGTTGTTGAACAGCGATAAAAAACTTTCTCCGTGTGATTGCCTGTGTAAAGATTCCCCGCCGTAAGAATCATATATGACAGCGCCGCCGCCGGAAGCGAGTTCATCTATGTTTGAAGCCAGATTATAAAAACTTTCCGCTCTCAGGAAAAAGCCGTCGTTTATCTTTTTATATGATTTCCCCACGCGTAAGTATTTATAAAAATCAGAATGAGTGTCTTTTGTTTTGAAATTAAAGTTTTTGGATCCTCCTTCCGCGTTAAAACCACAGGCAAGGGCAAAGGCTTCCAGTAAGGTGGACTTGCCTGTTCCGTTTTCCCCGATGATAAAAGTTACCGGTTTATTGAAGGTTAATTTCCTGAATTTCCTTATAAGGGGAATGTTAAACGGATAACTTTTTAGCTCTCTTTTTTCGTCCTCAGCCAGAGCAACGGACTGAACGTATAAAGGATTTCTTTCCATGTAATTTCGCTTCAGTTTGGCCGGCGAAGCCGCGCTTCCGGCGCTGCGCTATTCGTCGTCATAATCCGGCCCGGCGTCCAAACCGCCGATTAAAGCCTGAGCTTCCGCCGCGGGCAATTCTTCAACCGATCTTAATTTTCTCTCTATAGTTCGTGATTTTGTCTCCACATTATCAATTTCATTTGTAGCCGCCACGAGTTTTTTCTTGGTACTGGCCAAGGCTTCGCCAAAATTGCGGAACCCTGTTTTCACAGCGCCTAAAGTTTTCCAGACATCACTTGAGCGTTTTTCAATCGCCAGGGTTTGGAATCCCATTTGCAGGCTGTTTAACACCGCCGCGAAGTTTGTCGGCCCAACCACTGTTATTTTATAATCCCGCCGCAACACTTCAAACAGGTCGGATCTTCTGACTATTTCCGCGAACAAACCCTCCGTGGGCACAAACATAAAGGCGAAATCAGTAGTCCGGGGCGGGTCGATATATTTGTCCCGGATATCCTTCGCGCATTTCTTCACTGTATTCTCAAACTGTTTTGACGCGGCTTCAATCTCTCTGGGGGAAAGATTCGCCATATTCTCGTAAGAATCAATCAGGCGGAGATAATCCTCGCTGGGGAATTTAGAGTCAACCGGCAGCAACAGAGGTTCGTTTTTATCATTTTTGTTGGGCAATTTTATGACATACTCCACTCTTTCCCCGGAGGTTTCCTTTATTAAGGCGTTTTTCTCAAATTGTTCATTTGACAGTATCTGTTCCAGGATTGCCCCCAATTGAATTTCTCCGAGATTCCCACGCGTTTTGACATTAGAGAGGACTTTTTTCAAATCCCCCACTCCCGCGGCTAAAGTTTGCATTTCGCCAAGGCCTTTTTGTACTGATTCCAATTGAGCGGTTACTAATTGAAAAGATTCATTCAATCTGGTTTCAAGCGTCTTATGCAGTTTTTCATCGACAGTTTGCCGCATTTGCTCCAATTTTTCACTGTTTTCTTTTTGAATGTCCGCAAGCTTTCTTTCCACGGTTTCCCGGTTCTCTTTGGTTGAGACGTCAACTCGCTCCTGCACGGATTTTAATTCTTTGTTTAGAACATCAGAAAAACCGGCTATGCTTTTGCTTACTTTTTCTTCAAATGTGATAATAGATTTATTCAGCTCTTCCCGGTTGAATTTAAGGCCGGAATCCAGAAAATCCTGTATGTTCTTCATTTTATTGTCCACTAATCCGGTGAAGTCGCTTATATTTTTCGCCAATTCCTCCCTGTTGGCTTTTGCGGACGTTTCCAAGGATTCTAAAAGCATTTTTATTTTATTGTCAATTAATCCGGTGAAATTTGTTATCGCAACCAGTAATTTTTCTTCCCCCGCTTTCAAAGACGAAGCTAACTCCTCCCGCGATTCTTTGGCGGTTTTACCTGTTTCTTCCCTGTTTTTGCCAAATTCATCGCGTATGTTCGCCTCGTTTTTTTCAAGCCGCTGATCATATTCGGCCAGTTTTTGTAAAATATGTTTTTGTATGTCTTCCCGATTCTTGGACAGGAGTATAATCATCGCAAAGAACTGAATAAGCAGCACCGCGAGAATCGCCGCTTCAACCCAAAATCTGGTATCCATCATTTCGCCTCCTTGTATCGCAATTCTTGCAGCGCTGAGTTTTCAGCTGAAATATTTCATGCCGCTTTTCTTCAGTTCCGTTTCGCTGAACAGGAGTTCGTACTCTTTTATCCCGATCAGCGCCGCCAATTCCCCCGCCATAAGGCGGCAGGCTTCCTCGTCCCGCGCGTGCAGCATGGTGTAGACATTGTATGGCCATTGGGGCATAGTTTCCCGCTCATAACAATGCGTTACCTCCGGCCGGGCGGCCAGCCGCTGGCCAACCGTCTCCACCTGCGCGGGCGGGACGCGCCAGACTACCATCGCGTTGGCGCTGTAACCGATAAGCCGGTGGCGGGGAATGGCCGCCACCCGTTTTAACACGCCCTGCTTCCGCCAGGCGGTCAAAACCGACAGCGCGCGTTCCTCCGCCCATCCCAGCCCGGCGGCCAGGACGGCGTATGGCCGGGGTTCAAGGGGCAACCCCGCCTGCAAAGCCGCGATCAGCCGTTTTTCCGGAGCGGTAAATACCGGCGCGTTCGCCGCCCCGCCTTCCGCTCCCCCCTCGTCCCAAACCGTCCGCTCCGGGGCCTCGGAGGCGGAGATCTCCGCCACTGGGTCGCCCGGCGGTAAATCGACGGGAAAGCTGACCCGCAGTTTGAAATATCGCCGCGCCGGAAGATTCAGCCATTTGCCCGCCCCGGCCCGCGCGCTTATTTCCTTCGTCAGACGACCGAGTTCCGCCCGTCCCGGCGCGAGCAAAGTAAACCACATATTGTATTCATGCCGGCGGATATAATTATGGGTAACGCCGGCGTAGGCGTTAACGACGGCGGCGATGGCCCGGAGACGCTCAGGCGGCGCCTGTAACGCGCAAAGCGTACCCGTGTAACCGAGACGGCGCGAATCAAAAACGCCGCCCAGCCGGCGAATCAGGCCCCTGGCTTCCAGCCCGGCCACGCGGGTCAAAGTTTCGGCCGGCGTAAGCGCTGCTTTTTCGCCTAAAACCGCCCACGGCGACTCTGTGATTGGTATTTCCGCCTGGATCAAGTTGAGCAGGCGGCCGTCCGCCGCGTCAAGTTTCGCTGCCGTCATCGCTTAATACCCCCTGCGTCCGTGGTAAAGGCACCACGGTTCTTCCGCCATATAGCTCCCGTGATAATACCAGGCCCTGGCCCGGCAGCCGCCGCAAGTTTTTCTGTATGCGCAGGCGCCGCAACCGCCCTCAAAAGCCTGAGTGCGCAGTTCGGCCAGCACCGGATTCCGGCGCCATATATCTGTGAAAGACTGCTCGCGCACATTGCCGAGTTTCAGCTCCAGATAAGCGCAGGGCTGCACGTCCCCGCCCGGACCGATGATGCAATACGCCGTCCCGGCCAGGCAGCCGCGGGTAAAACGGGTTTTGATGTTCAATTGGGCGGCGATGCGCGTAAATTGCGGGGCGCAGGTGGGTTTCAGCTCAATTTCCACCTGCTGCTGCTTGCGCAGGATGCGGGTCAGGAGACTTTCATATTGCTCGGCCCGCAGCGATTCCTGTTCAATATCGGTCGCGCGCCCGGTCGGCACGAGGAAAAAAATATGATGAGCCGCCGCCTTTTCTTCTATGGAAAAATCTGTTAAATATTCTATTTCATGGGAATTCCAGTCCATGACGGTCGTATGCACCTGAAAACCCAGGCCGGCGGCGCGGCATAGACGCATGCCGCGCACGGCGGCGGCGTGGCTGCCCGCCTGTCCGCGCAATTGATCGTGCTTCGCCTGATCCAGGCTGTCCAAACTGACGCCGACGCGGATCGCGCCCGCTTCTTTCAGGCGGGCGGCGGACTCGGCCGTCAGCAAAGTGCCGTTGCTGCCCAGTACCGGTCGCAGGCCGCATTGGGCGGCGTGGCGAACCAGTTCGTATATATCAGGGCGCATCAAAGGCTCGCCGCCGCTGAAGATCATTATCTTAAAGCCGGCCGCCGCTATTTCCGTGATCAGTTTCTTCCCTTCCGCGGTCGAAAGCTCGCCCGCGGCTTTGGCTCCCGCATCCCGGTAACAATGGGCGCAATAAAGATTGCAGGCGTTGGTCGTATTCCAGGAAATGATCACGCCCCCACCTCCTCGTCCGTCAAATAACAGGCGGGATCGCTGGCCCAAAAATCGCCGGCGCCCGCCTCCGCCCGCGCCCGGAAATTGCCGTTGCAAAGGTCGAGCCAGCGGCAGGCGGCGCAGCGGCCGCGCAGCAGCGGCCGGCGGTTTCTCAGCCCGGCCAGGATGGGGTTGGCCGTATCCGTCCAAATCTCGCTGAATTTGCGTTCACGCACATTGCCCAGGCAATGAGGCGTAAACTGGTCGGGATGAACATTCCCTTCCCAATCCACCTGGGCGATGGCGACGCCGGAACGGTTGCCGCCGTTCGTTTTCAGCAAAGCCAGGGCTCTGGCCGCTCTGGCCGCGTCCCGCCGGAGCAGATGCAAGTATATATAGGCCGCGTCGGCGTGATTGTCAACCGTCAGCACTTCCTTCTCCAAGCCGCGGCCGCGCAGATCTTCCACCCGCCTGATTATCGTATCCAGCGCCTCCCGGCTTTCCTCCTTGCTTACGTCTTCCGCCGCCATCTCCGAGCCGCGGCCGGAGTAAACGAGATGGTAAAAACAGATGCGCGGAATATTTTCCCGCTCCGCCAGATCAAAAATATCATCCAAGCAATGGTAATTATTCTTGTTGATGGTGAAACGCAGCCCGACTTTCTGCCCGGCGGCGAGACAGTTGCGCAGTCCCGCGAGCGCGGCGGCAAAAGCGCCTTTTTTTCCGCGAAAAACGTCGTTGACTTCCTCTGTACCGTCCAGGCTGATTCCGACGTAGCTCACGCCTAATTCCCTGAAGGCGGCGGCTTTGGCCGCCGTGATGAGAACACCGTTGGTGGAGAGCGTCACCCGGATGCCGGCGGCGCGGGCGTAGGCGATCAGTTCCGGCAGATCTTCGCGCAGCAGCGGCTCGCCGCCGGAGATCAGCAGCACCGGCGTCCGGAACTCAGCCAGGTCGTCGATAAACGCGCGCGCGGTCTCCGTACTCATTTCCTCATACTTTCGCCCATCCGAGCCGGTATAACAGTGCCTGCAGCGCAGATTACAGGTTCGGGTGCAGTTCCAGACGACGACCGGCCCTTGGCCCCGCGCCGCGCCGCTGCGCTGCTCCCGCGTTTCCGGCGCGTAACGCAGCGTATCCCCGTAATTTTCCCCTGCTCCCAGCATTTTACTGACGCTGATCATGAGCGCTCTCCTTCCCTGTTCCCGGCAAAATAAGCGCCCAGCGCCGTCACCAGGCCGTCAATCGTATATTCCGCCGCTTCCGCCGCCACCGGCATCCCCAGCTCCTTGGCGGCGGCGCTGGTAACCGGGCCGATGCTCACCGCAACGGCCCGGTTCCAAATCCCCGTCTCCGGGCCGCCGCCAATCAGGGCGGCGAAATTGCGCGCCGTCGAAGCGCTGGTGAAAGTCACGGCGTCAATCCGGCCCGCGCCGAGCGCTTCGCGCGCGGCGGCGGCCGCGTCCGCCAGGCCGGCCGGTCGCATAGTCCGGTAGGCCGTCACTTCCTCGACCTCGGCCCCCATATCTCGCAGCGCGGCGGCGAGATATGGGCGGGCCAGATCGGCCCGCGGCAGGAGGACGCG
>JAIRRL010000134.1 GCA_031255985.1 Gracilibacteraceae bacterium | reverse complement strand
CCGGCCAGAAAAGTGATGGCCGGGCGCTCGACCCGGATATTATTCACCATCAGGAGCGGGTGGCCGGCGATATAACTGGAAGCGACCAGAGAATCCACGAGATGGTTGTTCAGGCCGTTAGCGACGTAAAGATTCTCAAAATCCATATCGTTTTCAAAACGCTTGAGGATTTCCAGATTAGTGGCGTAGCGATCCTGCCCGCCCAGGCGCACGGGACTTTTCAGGCTCGCGAGCACCTGATCGGAGACGACTCCCTCGCCGCCAATCACATATGTCCTGGTAATAGCGGAATTATCAAGGAAAACGCGCGCGTCGGAAGGAATGCTTTCCGGGGCGCTGAGAAGTATGGGCCAGCCGTTCTGGGCGGCGATGGAAGCGGCGGAAAGAGCGTCCACGTTGGAATAAGCCGTGGAGACGATCGCGGTGGTCACGGGGCGGAAACGGTCGATTTCCTTGGCGATATTCAGGGCGGTTTCAAAGCGGTTCTGGCCGCCAAGGGAAACAACGCTCACGCCGATGCGATCCAGCTGGTTGCGCACGCGCTGGTTGATCACGCCCAGGCCGCTCGCGATGTAGACGGTTTCCGTATTCAGCCGCAACAATTCCTGAGCGGTTGATTCCGTGAGGTCAGCGCCGTTCGTGAGCAAAATCGGCGCGTTCATTATGCGGGCCAGCGGCGCTATGGTCAGGGCGTCAACCAGATTGGCGTCGGCGCCTGAGGCGATAACGGCGACGCCGGCGTCTTTCCAGCCGGTCTGGGAAACCTTGACCGCCGTCTCATAACGGTTTTCGCCCGAAATGCGCGAAAATTTCATGCTCGTCGAAGCCGCCGCCAATTCCGGCGGCCGCAAAACGAGGACGGCGTTCAACATCATCATGAAAGCCAGTAATACGGCAAAAATTTGATTATATTTTTTTATCATAACACACACTCCTTGCGAAAAAATACGGTGATTTATAAAGTATTTCGGCCGGCAACAGGAAAAAACAAGGGGGCGCCGGCTTGATTCCCAAATAAATTATAGCACTAAAGTCACAAAAGTAAATAGGAAAACCGCGAAAAAGAGCAAAATCTTCTTTTTGCTAAATATTTCCATATATGTATGCGCGGGGCCTTGGGCGCCGCCGGTCTGAATGGCTGAAATAAAAGGGTTCCAGCCGCCGCCTGAGCGCGCCCGCTCCCCGCGCCAAGATCACTGCACGGGAAAATCAAAATAACAGTCGGGATACGGCTCGTCTTTCAGCACATAGTGCCACCATTCAAAGCGATACGCCTCAAAGCCGCTGTTTTCCATGATTGAGCGCAGGAGGGCGCGATTTTGCCCTTCCCCGGCCGCGATTCCCCCCGCGCCGTGATGCGAACGCTCATCCATCAGATCGAAACCGCCTCCCATGGAAAGGAGCGCGCCCGTGTCCAGACGGTAAAGAGTGAGGTCAACGGCGCTTCCGCGGCTGTGGCTTGAGCGGGAGGCCACATAGCCTTTGGCGACCATATCCGCCCGGTCAATATTGGGATAGTACCTTTCCTTTGTCCGCCCGTCCTCCCGCTGTCCGGCCCAGCGCAAAAAGCAGCGCACCGCCCGGTTGGGCCGGTAGGCGTCCCAAAGCAGCAAACCGCATCCCAGAGCCGCCGCCCGCCGCCGCGCTTCGATCAGGGCCTGGGCCAGGGCGCGCGTTCCCGCTACCCGGTTAACTTCATACCCGTCCACCGGTTTCCCGGTGAAATTGTCCCATGTGGCGTATTTGGCGTCCCAGCGGACGCCGGGCAGCATTTCGTCTAAAAAAACAAATCCTTTTTCCATGCTTATCCTCCCTCCAGCGCCAAGGAAATCAGGCGGTCAATCACTTCAGGCGCCGTCAGGCCGGCGGCGGCCATCATGCGGGGATAACGGCTGTATGACGTGAAACCGGGCATAGTATTGACTTCGTTCAGCACCAGCCGCCCGTCCTCCCGCCGGAACAGATCCACACGGGCCAGCCCCCTGCAGTCCAGCGCTCTATAAATTGCTTTCGCCGTTTCCCCAATCCGCTCGCGTTCTTCGGCCGGCAAAGCGGCGGGGACGGTAATGATCGCGTTTTCAGAGCCTTTTTCCGGTTCGGCTTCCTGATGAATGTGAAAAAAGCCGCGCCGCAGCCTGATTTGGTCTATCGCGCCCACAATCAACCCGGCGCCGTTTCCAAGCACGGCGCACCCGACTTCACAGCCGGAGACGGCCTGTTCAATCAAAACCTTGCCGTCATACCGTCTCGCCTCTTCGACCGCGGCCGCCAGTTCGCCGCCGCTCTCCACCCTGTTCACGCCAAAGGACGAGCCTGACCGCGCGGGTTTGACAAAGACGGGATAGACGAAGGCCTCCGGCTCCGGTCTGTCGCCGCGCTCAAAAAGCCAAAATTCCGGCGTGGCTATGCCCGCGCTGCGGGCGACCAGGTAAGCCAGCGATTTATCCATGCAAATAACGGAACTTTGCACGCCGCAGCCCACATAGGGAATTCCCGCCAGTTCCAGCAAGCCCTGTACGACGCCGTCTTCGCCCGTCTTGCCGTGCAAAACGGGAAAAACCACGTCCACCGGCTGGATTTGCCATCCGCCCTCCCCCCAAATCAGCAAGCCGCCCGTTTTTCTGTCCGGCGAGAGTATGACCGGACGGCATTCGCCTTTTTCCCAATCCGCCCGCGGTTGGCCGCATGTTTTCCAGGCCCCCGCCCTGGTGACGCCAATGAATATCGGCTCGTATTTTTCAGCGTCAAGGCCGGCGGCGATTTCCGCCGCTGATTTCACCGATATGGCGTGTTCCTCCGAGCAGCCGCCAAACAAAACCGCGACTTTCAATCTGCCCATGTCGCCCTCCTTCCAAATAATGGATTTTCTAAGGAAAAGAACTTCATGCGCAATTATGGCGAATCAATCTGTATTCTCCCTGCAGTCAGTCTGTATTTTATCTGTAGCGGCGAAAATTTATAATAAACGCCTTTTTCGGTTTGAATAATGTATATTTCGGTTTGAGTAATATATATTGAAGAAAAAATAAATTCAGTTGGTGGCCCCGGGAGGACTCGAACCCCCGCGCAAGGTTTAGGAAACCTCCGCTCTATCCACCTGAGCTACGAGGCCGGCAAAACCGAATAACCGAGATCATTATAACATACTGGCGATAAACGTCAATTACCTGCGCGGGCGGCGGGCAAAAAATAAAATAGCCCCTTGACAGATACTGACGCGGCGTTTACCATACTGATAGCGGCTTGTCGCCGCCCCGCCCGGCGCGGGGACGGCGGCGGCGCGCGGCAAAGAAAGAGAAAAGAGGTATTTTCCGTGGAAATCAGATTTGAGCCGACCGGCGCCCCTAAGACTAAGCCTGATTGGAATAATCTGAGCTTTGGCCGTATTTATACCGATCATATGTTCATCCTGGATTACACGGAAGGGCGGGGTTGGCGCGACGCGCGCATTGTTCCCTACGCACCGCTGGCTCTTGATCCGGCGGCCATGGTTCTGCATTACGGCATGGAAGTGTTCGAGGGAATGAAAGCCTATTACTCCCAAGACGGGCGCGTTTTGCTCTTTCGGCCGCAGGAAAACGCCAAACGGCTTAATTCCTCGTCCGAGCGCGTCTGTCTGCCCTATCTCCCGGAGGAAACATTTATCACGGCCGTGTGCGAACTGACGCGCGTCGATCAGGCCTGGATCCCGCGGCAGCCCGGCGCTTCCTTGTACATCCGGCCTTATATTATCGCGGACGAAGCGCATCTGGGCGTGCGCCCTCCTTTTTCCTGCAAATTCATCATCATCTGCTCCCCGGTGGGCGCCTACTACCCGGAAGGACTTAACCCGGTGCGCATATACGTGGAGGATGAATTCGTCCGTTCCGTCATCGGCGGCACCGGCCACACAAAATGCGGCGGCAACTACGCGGCCTCGCTGATCGCCCAGAAAAAAGCGGAGGAACTCGGTTTCACCCAGGTTCTCTGGCTGGACGGGATAGAACATAAATATATTGAAGAAGTCGGCACTATGAACGTCCTGTTCTGTCTCGGCGACGAGATAGTCACTCCTTCGCTGGACGGCAGCATCCTGCCCGGTATCACCCGCGACTCCGCCATCGCCCTGCTGCGTTCCTGGGGCCATAAGGTCAGCGAACGCAAAATCTCCGTGGCCGAACTGTTTCAGGCCGGTAAGGACGGCAATCTGCGGGAAGCTTTCGGCACCGGCACCGCCGCGGTGGTTTCCCCGATCGGCGCTTTCAGCGTATTCGGCGAACTGCTGCCTGTGGCGGACGGCGGCATCGGGCCCGTCGCCCGGAAACTTTTTGACGCGCTGACCGGCATCCAGTGGGGCCGGCTGCCCGACGAGGCGGGCTGGACTTACGAGGTCAAAATATAGACGCAACTTTGGCTTGACAAATGGGGCAAAACGTGAGAATATAAGGAAGCCGTTTCGATGGGGGGTGAGACTATTGGGCGTACATCAGAACAGACAGTCAAAAGCGCGCGTCCGCCGGCGCCGGGCGATGGATAAATTGGTCGCGCCGAATCTTGCAGAGTGTTCGCAATGCCATAATTTGCGGCCGCAGCATCAGCTCTGTCCGCACTGTGGATATTATAAAGGCAAACAGATTATTAAGGCGGGCGAATAAAGAAAAAAGCTGTTGGGAGGCCCCGGCAGCTTTTTTCTTGAGCGGGCGGGCCGGCCGGGCCGCGCCCAATCGCCGGAATTATAAGATCAAGAGGTGAGAAACTTGCGTATTGCGTTAGACGCGATGGGCGGCGATTACGCGCCGCGGGAAATTGTCCTTGGCGGCCTGGCGGCCGCGGAGGCTTATCCGGATACGACTATAATTTTTGTGGGACGGGAAGAAGAAATACGAGCCGAATTCCCTGCCTCCCTCCCACCGAACATTGAAATCACGGCGGCGGATGAAATAATCGGCATGGATGAACATCCGGCCAACGCCGTCCATTCCAAGAAAAATTCCTCTATTGTGGCGGCGACGCGCTTAGTAAAAGAAAAGCGGGCCGACGCCGTCGTTTCCGCCGGCAACACGGGAGCGCAAATGGCGGCCGCCCTTTTCGGACTCGGCCGGATAAAAGGGGCGGAGCGCCCCGGCATCGGTTCCGTCGTCCCCGGCCCGGTCAAAGGCCGTTTTATCGTGGACATCGGCGCCAATGTGGACGCTTCGCCCGCTCAGCTTTTACAGTACGGCGTCATGGGCAGCATTTACTCCGAGTCCGTGCTGGGTTTTGAGCGTCCGCGCGTGGCTTTGCTGAATATCGGCTCGGAGGAGGGAAAGGGCAACGCGCTTTCCATCGCCGCTTACGAATTGCTGAAAAACTCCGGCTTGAATTTCATCGGCAATATCGAGGGGCGGGATTTGTTCAGCGGCCAGGCCGACGTTGTGGTCTGCGAGGCTTTTGCTGGTAATATCGCGATCAAGACCATGGAAGGCGTGGCGGCGATGATGATTGGCTTTTTGCGCGAGCGGCTGGCTGGGTGTCAGGACGCAAGCCTGTCCGCGGCGCTGGCGGAACTGCGGGCGGCGACTGATTACGCGGAATACGGCGGCGCGCCGCTGCTCGGCGTGAACGGTCTCAGTATAGTCTGTCACGGCAGTTCCAAAGCCTTAGCGGTGAAAAACGGCGTCCGCGTGGCGCAAGAGTGCGCGGAAGCGGATATCGTGGGCATAATCAGCCGCCGGCTGGCGGCGAGCGAGGCGTGACGCGGGAGTGGAGCGGCGAGGAAATCACGGCGGCCAGGGCCTTGGAACGGCGCATCGGCGAATTGCTCGGCTGGCCGGAACCGGCGGCTGATTTAAGCTGGCTTGACGCGCCGCTTACGCATCCTTCCTATATGTTTGAAGCGGAGAACGCGGGGGAAAATAATCAGCGGCTGGAGTTTCTCGGCGACGCCGCCCTGGATTTTCTGACGGGGGAATACCTGTATCTCAGTTACCCCGACAGTCCGGAAGGCGATCTGACCAAAATGCGCGCCGCCGTGGTCAATGAAGCCACGCTGGCGCGCGTGGCCCGGCGCCTGAACCTGGGAGCGGCTCTGCGGCTGGGAAGGGGGGAACGGAATTCCGGGGGCAGAAAACGGGATTCCAATCTGGCCGACGCGCTGGAAGCCTTGATCGGCGCTCTGTATTTGCGTTTCGGCCTGGAAAGCGCCCGCGTTTTCGTGCGGGCCCTGTTTGTGCCGGAAATCGACGCTTTACCGGCCGCTTTCGGCGATAATAAGACCAAACTGCAGGAGCTGGCGCAAACGCGGGGCTGGCGCGTCTCCTATCGCGTGGTGGCGGAGCGGGGGCCGGATCACCGCAAGATTTTTTCCGTCGAAGCGCTGGTGGACGGGCGGCAGACCGGAGCCGGCAGCGGCCGCACCAAGAAAGAGGCGGAGCAGCAGGCGGCGGGAGCGGCGCTGCAAAAATGGAATCATTTGGTATGAATTCCGTTTTTTTGAAATCAATTACTGTTCAAGGATTTAAATCCTTCGCCGACCGTCTGCGTATAGACCTGGAATACGGGATGAGCGTGGTGGTGGGGCCGAACGGCTGCGGCAAAAGCAATATCGCCGACGCGATCCGCTGGGTGCTGGGAGAGCAAAGCGCGAAAAATCTGCGCGGCAACAGAATGGACGACGTTATTTTTGCCGGGAGCCGCGCGCGGCGGCCGGTGGGAATGGCGGAGGTGACGCTGCGTTTTGACAACGGCGGCGGTTATTTCCCCTTGCCTTATGATGAGGTGAGCGTGACGCGCCGCGTTTTTCGCGACGGGGAGAGTGAATTTTTCATCAATCGGGCGGCCTGCCGCCTGAAGGATATTCAGGAGTTGTTTCTGGACACCGGCGCGGGGCGGGAAGGGTTCTCCGTCATCGGCCAGGGGCAAGTGGAGCAGATCCTGAATCTGAAAGCGGAAGAACGCCGTTTTCTCATTGAGGAAGCGGCCGGCATCAGCAAGTTTCGCCTGCGCAAAAAAGAAGCGTTGAAGAAGCTGGCGGACACGGAGCTGAATTTGAGCCGGGTGGACGATATTATCAGCGAAGTGGCGGCCCGGCTTGAGCCGCTGGCCCGCCAAGCGGAAGCGGCCAAGGCGTTTCAGGCGGCGGAGCGGGAGTTGCGGGAGCTGGAGACCGGCCAGCTGGCGCGGGCGGGCCGGGAAGCGGAAGAAAAACTGGCGGCGGCGGCGGCGCGGCGGGAAGAAGGGGAACTGAAGCGAGCGGCGGCGGCGGCGGCGGTCGCCGCCTTGGAAAACGAGCGCCTGGCGGCCCGGCTGGCTTTGACGGCGGCGGAGGACGGCCTGCGGAAAAGGCGGGAAGATATCCACGCCGCCGAAACGGAGAGCCAGGCGCGGGAACACGCGCTGGCGCTGGGAGCGGAGCGGGGCCGCCATCTGGCGGCGGAACTTAAGCGCCTGCGCGAAGAAGCGGCAGCCAAGCGGGAGCGCCGGGAGGAGCGCCAGGCGAAGCTGGCCGCCGAGCGGGGCCGGGCGGCGAAAATCCGGGAGTCCCTCGCCGCCGGCCGCGCGCGGCTGTCGGCCTGGGAGGCCGACTGGGCCGCCCTGCGCGGAGCGGGGACGGAGCGGCGCGAGGCGCTGAAAACCGAGATTTTCGATGTCTTGAGTCAGCAGAGCGCGGCGCTGAATGAGCGCGCCGACGCCGAACACCGGCTGGCGGCGCTGGAGAAGGAAAAAGGGCTGCGGCTGGAGGAGCGGGAGCGCCGCGAAGAAGAGTTAAAGCGAAATGAGACGGAGCTGCGCGCCCTGGCGGCGGAAACGGCGAATTTAAACGCGGCGGCCCAGGCTCTGCGGGAGCAAGACGAAGCGCTTGCCCGGCGGGCGCGGGAGACCGAGACCGCCGCCGCGGAGGAGACGGCGACGGAGCGGGAGGTCAGCCGCCGGCTGGAGCAGGCGCTGGCGCGCGGGAACGCTTTGCGGCAACTGGAAGAGAACCGGGAAGGCTATCGGCGCGGCGTGCGCAATCTCACGCGCGCTGTCCGGCGGGGGGAACTGAATCAGGACGGATTCCGAGGAACGGCGGCCGATAACATAAGCGTTCCCCCGGAGCGGGAGATCGCCGTCAGCACGGCTTTGGGCGGCGCGCTGCAGGACATTATCGTGGATACGGCGGCGCGGGGACAGGAGTATATCGCCTGGCTGCGCGAGGGGCGGCAAGGGCGCGTGACTTTTTTGCCCCTGGATTCCTTGCGGCTGGGAGAAAGCCCGCATATAGCCCAATTTCAGGATATAAAGGGTTTTATCGGGGTCGCGGCCGACCTGATCGCCTACCCGCCGGAGGTGAGCAAAGCCATCCGTTTTTTGCTGGGACGGATACTGGTCGCGGCGGATATGGACGCCGCTCTGGCGGTCGCCCGCCGCGCTTCCTTCCGCTTCCGGACGGTGACACTGGCGGGCGATCAGGTTAACGCCGGCGGTTCCTTGACCGGCGGCCGCGAGGGAACAAACGACGAAAATCAAAGCCTCCTGCGCCGCCGGCGTGAAATCGAGGAACTGGCGGCGACGGCGGCGGCGCTGCGGGCGGAAGCGGCGGAACTGGCCGGGCGGCGCGAGACTTTGCAGGCGGCCGCCGCCGCTCTGGCGGCGGAACGGGAAGCGGTCGCCGCCGCCAGGCAGGAAACGGAAAAAAAGAAGGATTTAGCGGCGGCCGAGCAGAAACATTATGAGGAACGCCGCCGTTCCCTGAACGAAAGACTGAAGCTGATAGAGTTTGAGTGCCAGACGGGGCGGGAGCAGCGGACGGAAGCTAAGGCCGCTCTCAGCGCCCGCCGCGAGGCGGGAGAAGCTTTGCGGCTGCGCCTCCAGCATCTGAGAGCGGAGCAAGCGGCGGCAGAAGAAGCCGCGCGGGAGGCGGCGGAACGGATCGAGTCCCTGAACGCGCGGATTACGGCGGCCAAAGTGGAAGAAGCCCGGCAGGAAGAGGAACTGCGTCTCCTGGCGGCCGATTTGGCGGCGGAGGAAGAAAAAAGCGGGCGCGACGAACGGGAAATACAAGCGCTGGTTCAGCGAACGGAAGATTTGGCGCAGGAAGAAAGCGAACTGGCGGCAGCGGCGGTAAGCGGAGCGGAAGACGCCGCCCTCATCAGGAAAAATTTGGATGAGTGGCGGGCGGCGCTGAACGGGGAAAACGCGGAGCGGGAAAGGCTGGACGCCGCGCTGACGGCAATTGAGGAACAAGTTCGGAGCGGCCAGGCGGCGCTGCGCCTGGCGGAACGGGAAACGCACCAGGAAGATATAGCGATCGCGCGCGGTCAGACCGAGGCGGAAATGACCTGGGTAAAACTGGAAAATGATTTCGGCCTTGACCGGACGGCGGCCATGCTGGTTCCGCCGCCGTCATTGAGCGAAGAACCGGCCCGGCGGCGGATTGAGGCGCTGAAAAACGAGATCGCCGCTCTGGGACCGGTCAATCCGGGCGCTTTGACGGAATACCCCGCCATCCTGGAACGGCACGGTTTTTTGGTGACGCAGCAGGCGGATTTAGCGGCGGCGGGCAAATCATTGCGCGAATTGATCGCCCGCCTGGACGCCGACATGACTGAGCGGTTCGCCGCCGGTTTTCAGGCGGTCAACGCTTCTTTCGCCGAGGTGTTTCAGGAATTGTTTGAGGGAGGGGAAGCGGAACTCGTGCTGGAGGATCCGGCCAATCTCCTGGAAACAGGCGTCCACATCGTAGCCCGGCCGCCGGGAAAAAGAGCGCGTCTCCTATCTTTGCTCTCCGGCGGGGAAAGGGCCTTTACGGCGATCGCTCTGCTGCTGGCTTTGTTGCGCGTGCGGCCGGCCCCCTTTTGCTTGCTGGACGAGATCGAGTCGGCTCTGGACGAGGCTAATGTCAAACGCTTCGCCAACTATATCCGGCGGCTTTCGGCCGACACGCAGTTTATCATCATTTCCCACCGCCGCGGCACCATGGAGGCGGCGGACAGGCTGTACGGCATAACGATGGAGGAATCGGGCGTTTCCAAGCTGCTTACAGTCAATTTGGAAATTAATAACAAACAATAACTTCTTAATGAATAGGGATGTGCAGACAAATGGCGGGATTTTTCCAAAAACTGAAAGAAGGTCTCAGTAAAACAAAAAACGGATTGGTCGGGCAGCTGGAGCGCGTGTTTCTCGGCGCGGCCGCGGTGGACGAGTCGCTGTATGAGGAATTGGAGGACGTGCTGCTGCGCGCCGACGTCGGCGTGGGGGCGGCGCAAGCTTTGGTGGAGGATCTGCGCCTGGTGGTGAAAGAAAAGCGCCTGAGCGATCCGGCCGCCCTGAAGGACGAATTAACGGCTCTGATCGCCGCCCGGCTGGGACAGACGGCGCCGCTGCGCGTGGGGGACGGTCTGGCCGTATATCTGATCGTCGGGGTAAACGGAGTCGGCAAGACGACGACCGTCGGCAAACTGGCTGTTCTGCTCAAAAAAGAGGGACATAAAGTCATGCTGGCGGCGGCGGATACTTTCCGGGCCGCCGCCGCCGATCAGCTGGCGATATGGAGCGAGCGGAGCGGGAGCGATATTATCCGGCAGAATGAAGGCGCGGATCCGGCGGCGGTCGTTTTTGACGCCATCCGGGCGGCCAAGGCCCGCAAGGCCGACGTCTTGCTGGTGGATACGGCCGGGCGCCTGCATAATAAGGTTAATTTGATGAATGAGTTAAGCAAAATCCGGCGGGTTATCGAGCGGGAAACGGCGGACGGCCCGCAGGAAGTCCTGCTGGTGCTGGACGCGACGACCGGGCAGAACGCGCTGCAACAGATCAGAGTTTTCCGCGAAGCGACCGCGGTCACGGGCATCGTGCTGACGAAGATAGACGGAACGGCGAAAGGCGGCGTGGTGATCGCCATCCAAAGCGAGGCGGCGGCGCCGGTCAAATTTATCGGGGTGGGCGAAGGCATAGAGGATTTGCAGCCGTTCGATCCGGAAGATTTTGCCAAAGCCCTGTTCGCCTGAATCCGGAGGCCGGGGAGCGTTTCGATCCGGCGGAAGCGGGAAAAAGGAGAAACTATGCGGAAAACATTGTTTTGGGAAAACGGCGGCCTGATGCTTTTGGATCAGACGGCGCTGCCTTCGCGGGAGGTTTATATCAGAGCCGAGTCCTGCGAGCGCGTGGCCGCGGCGATAAAAAACATGGAAGTGCGCGGGGCGCCGGCTATCGGGCTGGCGGCCGCTTACGGGTTTGCGCTGGGGGCGCTGTCTTTTGTCGGCGCGGGGCCGGAGTGGCGCGAACATATGAAAACGGTCGCCCGCGTCCTGAGTGAAACGCGGCCGACGGCGGTCAATCTTTTTTGGGCGCTGCGGCGTATGGAAAATAAGCTGCACGCGCTTCACGCCGAATACGATGTGACCGAACCCGCGCCGGAGGTTCGGGCCGCTTTCGCCGCCGCCCTGCTGGCGGAGGCGGAACAAATGGCGGTGGAGGACGAGCGGGACAACCGTTTGCTCGGAGCGGCCGGCGCGGCGCTTGTGCCGGAAAACGCCGCGATTCTGACCCATTGCAACGCGGGCGCCCTGGCGACCGGAGCTTACGGAACGGCGCTCGGCGTGGTGCGGGCGGCGCGGGAAGCCGGTAAAAACCCGCGGATTTACGCCTGCGAGACCAGGCCCTGTTTGCAGGGCGCGCGCCTGACGGCCTGGGAGCTTTGGCGGGAAAACATTCCCGTCACTTTGATCACGGACGGCATGGCGGCTTATTTGATGCGGCAAGGCAAGATAGATCTCGTGCTGGTGGGGGCCGACCGGATCGCGGCGAACGGCGACATTGCGAATAAAATAGGCACTTACGCTCTGGCCGTTCTGGCTCAGGCGCACTCTATCCCCTTTTACGCGGCCGCGCCGACTTCGACGGTTGATTTGCGCGCGGGCAGCGGCGACGATATCCCGGTGGAGGAACGGGACGGCGACGAGGTGCGCCGCCTGGCCGGCGTCCAGATCGCGCCGCCGGAAGTGAGCGTGTATAATCCGTCCTTTGATATAACGCCGGTTAAATACATCACCGGGCTGATCACGGAAAAAGGAGCGCTTTCCCCGCCGAGCGCGGCGGCTTTGCTAAAGCTTATTTCCTGAAACTATACGCCGCGCGCGACGGCCAGTCCTAACGCTTAGAATAGCGTAAACAGCGGCGCGCCCGCGCTTCATGCCGTGAGCCGGAGAGTTCCGGCGCTGAGTTTGACAAAAAAGAGAGCCTCATGCTATAGTATGCCTGAAATCACTTAATAGCAAGAGGATATTACATGTTTATGAATGAAAATCCAACTCGTGAACTCATCAAAGCCAAAGCCAAAGATTTGTTTAACCAGCGCGGCTACGCCAGCGTTTCGCTCCGGGATATCGCGGCCGCCTGCCGCATCAGCGTCGGCAATCTGAATTACCATTTCCGGCGCAAGGAGTTGCTTATCATGGAGGTTCAGCGCGGAATATACGATGAATTCTACGGTTTGCTGGAAAGCCTCGCCCGAACCGTAGCCGATATAGTCCATAAGTTCCAGCTGATAGACCGTAATCAGCGGGAATACCCCTACTATTTCAAGAATATGCTGGAACTCGGCCGCTCCTATAAAGTCATCCGCGCCAATCAAACGCTTTTTCGGGAAAAACTGTTCACGTACTATTTAGACTCGTTTCTCATTTTGACCGAAAAAGGCCTGTTTCTGTCCCATATCACCAAAAAGCAGTTTTATTCCCTCGCTTACTGCATTGTTTTTCAGCATACCCTCTGGTACGAATACGACGCGCCTTCCTATGACCTGTTTTTCAAGGAAATAAACTATGTTTCCCACTTATGCGAGCTTTTGCGCCCGTATCTGACGGCGGCGGGTCTGGACGACCTGGAACGGTGTCTGCACTCCCAGGCGGGAAAGGCGGGGGGCTGAATGAGTTATTCGCCTTCCCGCGGCGCCACCAGTATTTCGCCTTTGCGCACCAAACCCAGATGTTCCCGCGCTAATTCCTCAATATATGAAGGAGTTTGTAAGTTTTCTATCTCTTCCCGCAGATTTGCCTGCACTTGTTCCAATTGTTCCTTTTCCCGCGAAAGCGCCTGCAGCTGGTCGCTTGCCGCCTGGTTTTTTTGCAGCGCCGCCGACATCCACTGCCAGGTAATGAACGACACAGTTAAAATAACAACGACAGATACAAATCTGACGCCGATATTGCCAAATCCGCGCTTCTTTGATTTTGACCGGGATCTTCTCGCCATATGATCCTCGCGCCCGCAAGAGAGCGCTATTGCTGATATGATGATACTGTAGTTTTATAGCCCGCTTATTTTAATATAACAATTTTTTATTACAAAATCAAGGGTTTTCTTCAAAAAGCATGAAAAAAATCAACGCCAATATTTTGATAATCATCATCAGCGTCGCTTGCACCGTTTTGCTGGCGGTGATCCTGCTTATCGCCATATTTATCCAGGGGGGAGAGCGCCGGGAGACGGCCGGAGAACAGACGCCGCGGCTGCGGGTCGAAGCGGAAAAAACAAGCGCCGCCGGCACGCGGACGGACAGCGCCTTTTTCATAACAGGCGAAAACGGCGTCCTTCCCCCCCAGGCAATCAAGGAAGCGCTGCGCCTGGCGCCGGAATTCCCTTACCATTGGGAGGAAACCGCGGCCGGTCTCCTGCTCCGCCCGGACGCTCCCCTGGCTTCGGATACGGTATACCGCTTTTTTACGGACGCCGGCCATGCCCAAAGTTGGGCTTTCCAGACTGAGGGCCGGTTCAGCGTCCGCTCCCTCCGGCCGGAGGCCAACGCGGCCCAAGTTCCGCTGCAGCCAGAGATAGAAATATCTTTTTCCCGGCCGCCGGCAAATATAAGCGGCTGGGTGGAAATCGACCCGGCGATCACCGGCGACTGGCGCCGGAACGGGCTGACCGCTGCTTTCCTGCCCGCCGCCCCCCTCCGGCCGGACACGCTTTACACGGTGACTTTGCGCGCCGGTCTGCCGGGTATGACCGGTGAAACGCTGGCGGAAGATTACGTTTTTTCCTTCCGGACGGAGCATGGAGACGGAAGCGAGAACCAATTTTTGGAAATAGAGGGCAGGTTCACGGAAACCTTCCTGCCGGACGATCCGGTCGCGATTCGTTTCCAGGTTATGGGCGGGGATTTTTCCGGCGCCAAAGTGAGCGCGGCCGTTTATGAGGTCAGGGACAGCGCGGCTTATCTGGCCCTCGCGTTGGCGCAGACCGAGCGGGTCAAGCCGCTCTGCGGCAGAAACAGCGATGTCCTGATCGAACCGCCGGCGCCCGCCGCGCCCCCGGATTTTGTCACGGAGGGAGTTCTGCTGGCGACGGCTTCTCCCGGCGTTCTTTATTTCTTGCCGGAGCTAAATCTCGATCCCGGCTATTATCTGCTGGATATGACCGTCTCCGGCCCGGCGACGGCGACGGCGGCGCGGCGGCAAAAACTCATCTGCGTCTCCGCCCTGTCCGTTTATATGCAAAATCCGCGCGGCCAGACGCAATTCTGGATTAACGACGCCGCTTCCGGCCGCCCGCTCGCCGGCGCGGAAATCACCGTCGCCCCGACCGGCGCCGGTGTTTCCCTTACCGCCGTGACCAACGCGGACGGGCTGGCCTCCCTGGACGCCAGCCCGGCGGGCGCCGAACCGGCCCTGACGGTAAAGGCGGCGGACGGCCGCGCCTGGGCGGATCTGGCGCCGCTGGCGGCCGGCGCGTCCGGCCCGGCGGAACCGCCGCCTTCGCAACGTTATTATTCATATCTTTATTTTGACCGGGCGGCGTATTTATCGGCGGACACGGCCCATTTCTGGGGTTATCTGGCCCCGCGGCGGGACGGCTACGAATTGCCGGCGGCAGTCACGGTCAGCCTGCCCGGTCTGCCGCCCCAAACCGCGCCGGTTCACCGGGGCGCTTTCAGCGGCGTCTTCAGCTGGCAAAGCCTGGCGCCGGGTCAGCATGAGGCGGAGCTCTCCCTGGCGGGCGAAACCGTTTTCTCTTTGCCGCTGCTGATAAGCGGGACGGAAAAACCGGTTTATATCATCAAGGCCGCCGCGGAGAAAAATCTCTACCGGCGCGGAGAAAAAGCGGCTATCACCGCCACCGCCGCCTTTTTCGACGGAGCCCCGGCCGCCGGGCTGCGCCTGACGGCGGAAAACGGCGCCGCTTCTCAGGCTCAGACCGTAAACGCCGCCGGAAGCGCCGCTTTCGCTTTGCCGGAACCGGAGCCGGACAGCTGGCGTCCCTACCTGGATCGCGTCTCTTTGCGCGCGGACGAAAATGAGACTGCCGCCGTCGCCGTTTCCGTCTGCCGCTTCCCCACGGATTACATGTGCGAAATTAAAACAGAAGTAGCGCCCGGCGGTTTTTTCCTGGAGGTCAGCACGGCGCGGATAGATTTCGCGGCGGCGGAAGCCGCCCTGGCGGCGGGCGGGACGGCGGTCACAGCCCCTGATCTGCCGGAGCGGATCCGGGGCGAAGCCTACGAGCAGTATTTTGACGCCGGCGTCATCCGCTGCGAATACTTGCCGGAGGAAAGCGGCGAATATTATGATTTTTTCCAAAAACAAACGGTGAAGCAGTACCGCTACGTTTACCGGGAAAGTTTGGCCGAGCGCCTGTCTTTCAGCACAAGCGACGGGCGTTACCGTTCCGAATTGCTGCCCTGGCAGGCGGACGGGCTGGTTTTTTATAAAGTCAGCCTGGATTATGAAACGCCGGACGGCGCGGTGCTGAGGGAATACACAGCCGATATCCCCCTCCCCTCTCCCCCGCCCGCGACAGACGGCTATCGGCTGGAGACGGCCAAGACGGACTTCACCGTCGGGGAAAGCCTGACCCTCAGGCCGCGCAATACCCTCTCGCCTTTGCCGCGGGACGGCAGGCTTTTTTACGCGGTTACAGGCGATGAGGCGGTGGTCGCCGAGGTGACGGGGGAGACGGAATTCAGCCTCTATTGCGCGGAGGCTCTTTTACCAAATTTTGACATAACAGCCGCCTATTTTGACGGCAAACATGTCTTCCCTTTGACCGGCCCCGCTTTTGTTTTTGATCCGGCCGAACGCGCCCTGCGGGTGGAAATCCGGCCGGAGCGGGAGACTTACGCGCCGGGGGAGACGCTGAACGCGGAGATAAAAGTCACGGACGCTTCCGGGCAGCCGCGGGCGGCTTCTTTTATCTTCAGTCTCGCGGATGAAGCCGCCTTTACCGCGCAAGAGCAGCAAGCAGACGCGGCGGCGGCTCTTTATCGACCTCTGGTCCGGGAGATCGCCGGTCAGTTTGCCTCTTATACGCCTCATGCTTTTGCCGGGGTGTCCCCGCCCGCCGGGGACGCCCCCCCGCAGCCGGCGGAAGCCGCAGCGGCCGGGAGCGCAGCCGGGAGCGAACAGGCCCTCCCCACGCCGGTTTTCTTGAGCGGGGAGACGGACGGGGGCGGGCGCGCGCGTATTAGCTGTCAGTTGCCGGCTGATATGGCCGACTGGCGCCTGACGGTCGTCGCCTGCACGGAGATCGGCCAGGCGGGCGACGCGCGCGCGGCGGTCTCCGCGACGCGCCCGTTCTATCTCCGTCCGGACTTCAGTCAGCGCTACACAACGCGGGACGATATCGTGATCGTCCTGCGGGCGGGCGGAGTCTTGCCCGAAACCGCGGTCAGCTACAGGGCGCGGGTGGAGAGCGCGGACGGGGCCGCGGCGGCGGAGCAAAGCTTGAGCGCCGCGGCGGCGTCCGCCGCCGTCTGTGATTTTGGCAAGCTGCCCGCCGGCGAATATGTGTTTTCCGTGACGGCGGCGGCCGGGGGGGAGCGGGAGGAAGCGGCTTACCCCTTCCTGGTCGCGGAGAGTCTGCTGGATTCGCCGGCGCTGACGGAAAGCGATCCGGCCGGGCTGGCAAAAACGGCGGCCCTGAATTATCCGGCGGATATATTCTTTTATGACGGGAGTAATAAGCTTTACGCCCGGATTTTACTTGAGCTGGCGGGGGCGGCGGGCGCGCGGGCGGACGAGCGGGCGGCGGCGGATTATATCCGCGCCGCCTTCGCGGGAACCGAACCGGAA
>JAIRRL010000131.1 GCA_031255985.1 Gracilibacteraceae bacterium | reverse complement strand
CACCCGCACGGTCGTCCGGTCGCCGGGCGGGTAGATTTCCTCCACCGCCGGCACAAAGAGCAGATCCACGCCTTCGCGCTGAGCCAGTTCCGCGTCGCGGCGCAAATCGCGGGGGTAGGCGGCGAAATCCTCACTCGGCCCGAATTGGAGCGGGTTGACAAAAATGCTCATGACGACGTAAACCCGATCCCGCTCCTCCTCGTTCGGGGCGGCTGAACGGGCCATGGAAAGATGGCCTTCGTGCAAGGCGCCCATGGTGGGGATCAGAACAATTTTTTTGCCGTTCCGGCGCGCTTTTTCCACATTATCGCGCACGCCGGCTTCATATTCCGTGATGACCATCAGGCGAATCCTCCTCTGTCAATATATTTTCCATTTGTTTCCATGCAATTTCTTCGTAAACGGCGCCAGCAAGTTCTTTTTTTTGCCGGCCCAGTTCCAGGGCGATGCGGCCCAGGCCGCGGTAGACCGGGCGCAACTCCGGCGGGATCATGGCCAGATGGCTTTCCACCACCCGGACGTCGCCGCGGGCAATCGGGCCGGTCAAGGCTTGCGGCAGGCCCACTTGGGCGATATTGCGGCAGGCGCCGTTTATCAGGGGCAGCAGAGAGGCGAGGGCTTCCTCCGCCCCGATGCCCGCTTGCCCGAACAGGCGCACCGCCATGGCGACGAGGGCGACGAGGTAATTGGAGGCGCAGGCGGCGCCGGCGTGGTACAGAGTTTTTTTGGCCGGATCAAGGATATGAGGGACGCCGCCCAGCAAAACCGCCAGTTCCCGGCCTTTGGCCGCCGCGGCCGCGCTGTCGCCCTCTATGCCGTAATGAGCGCCGGGCAAGATGGCCAGGGCCTGATCAATGCCGGCGAAAGCCTGAAGCGGATGAAGGGAAAGACAGCGCACCGCCGGGGCGGGGGCGGCGGGAGCGAGGATGGAGGAAGGAAGCGAGCCGGAGCAGTGGACGCGCCATTGGCCGGGCCGGGGCGGCAGAAGGGCGGCGGCGGCTTCGATGTATTCGTCCTGGGTGGTGATGAAAATCAGGCCGGCTCGCTCCGCCAGCTCCGCCGGCGGCAAAACCGGCGCCCGCAGCCGGGCCTGGAAGCGGGCGAGCGAGGCCGCCCCGCGCGTGTGGACGCCGGCGCAGACATAGTTTTGCCGGGTCAGCAAAATCGCCAGCGCGGCGCCGACGACGCCGGTTCCGATTATAGCAAAAGTTTTTTCATTCATATTTTTATATTCACCGTTTATATTCACCGTTTATAAAGAATTGTAATAGTTCTTGCGCCTCGTCTCCGTAGGGGACGCCGCCCACGGCGTCCCGCGCCTCCTGTCTCCTATCTCCTGTCCCTACTATCGCACACAAAAAAACGCCCGGCGAAGGCGTTGTTATGCTCATAAAGCTAATAAATCTGCCCTTCACCGTCTCGGTAAAATATCCAAGCGGCCCCGGAAAATAAAACCCATTCTCCCCTTTGCCTGCGGTACGGCCCCCGGAGGATGCCGTCCGCATTACTATTATAGGCGGCGGACGCCCCGGCGTCAAGAATAAAAATAAATGACCCCCATGCGAACAAATGTTTGCATTTCACCCGCGTATGTAGTATACTGGAACTTGAGGGGGTGATCAAGCTGAACATATTTCGTTCGCCGGATCTGATGGAAAAACTGCAAATTTTGGCCGGAGCGGCCAAATACGACGTATCCTGCGCCTCCAGCGGCGTGAACCGCCGCAACGGCGGCGGGCTCGGCAACGCCAAAAGCTACGGCGTCTGCCACACCTGGGCGGCGGACGGACGCTGCGTCGCCTTGCTCAAAGTTCTTTTGACAAACAAATGCGTCAACGACTGCGTATACTGCGCCTGCCGCTCCGGCAACGACACGCCGCGCGCCTCGTTTACCGCCAGGGAAATCGCCGATCTGACCATAGAGTTCTACCGGCGAAATTATATTGAAGGTTTGTTTCTGAGTTCCGCCATCGAAAAAAGCCCGGATCACACCATGGAAAACATCATCGAGGCGGTTCGCCTCCTGCGGCGCGAGCATAAATTTTTCGGTTATATTCACGTCAAGGCCATCCCCGGCGCCGACCCTACACTTATCACCCGGCTGGGGCTGCTGGCGGACCGGATCAGCGTGAATCTGGAGCTGCCCTCCGTCCGGAGTTTGTCTCTCCTGGCCCCGCAAAAACAAATGCCCGCCCTGCTGGCGCCGGTGCGGCAAATATACGAAGAAAGCGCCTCCAACCAATGCGAGCGCCGTCTTTTCCGCTCCGCGCCCAAATTCGCCCCGGCGGGCCAATCCACCCAATTTATCGTCGGCGCGACGCCCGACAGCGACATGGCTTTGCTGCGGGCTTCCGAAACTTTGTACCGGCGCTTTGAGCTGAAGCGGGTTTATTTTTCCGCTTACGTCCCCGTAAACGACAATCCCCTCCTGCCCGCCCTGAGCAGTATGCCGCCTTTGCGGCGCGAACACCGTCTCTACCAGGCCGACTGGCTTCTGCGTTTTTACGGCTTCAGCGCCGGGGAACTGCTGGACGAAGCCTGCCCCAATCTGGACACGGAGCTTGACCCCAAAATCATCTGGGCCTTGCGGCATTTGGACTCGTTTCCCCTGGAAATCAACCGGGCCACCATGGAGGAATTACTGCGCGTGCCCGGCATCGGCGTCGTCTCTGCCCGGCGCGTGATTCGCCAGCGCCGGGTTTGCGCCCTGAATTACGACGATTTGAGCAAAATGGGCATCGTCCTCAAACGGGCCAAATATTTCATCACCTGCCGGGGCAAATATCACGGCGACGTCCCCCTCCGGCCGGAAATCCTGCGCGGCCGTCTCGCCCCGCCGCCGGCCATATACCAGCCTTCCCTGTTTGATTGAGGGAGACCGCGATGATCGACTATCTTTATGATGAAACCTTCGACGGCCTTTTATGCTGCGTTTTCGCCCATTATTACGAGGAAAAAGCCGCCGGCATTTACCCGGCGGGGGCTTACCAGCCCTCGCTCCTGCGCGGTTCCCGCGTCGTCGTCACCCGGCCGGAACAGGCCGACAGGGTTTACGCCGCGCTGGCCCGCAAGACCTCCCGCCTCGCTTTGCGCCGAATCTATTACACTTTTCTCGCCGCGGCCCCGGACAAGGAAAATATCATCCTCAATTACGCCGTCCTCGCCTTCCGCCTGGGGCCGAGCCTGGCCGCCCGCCGCGTTCTGCCGGAAGTTTTGGCCCTGGAGAAACTCAGCGATCGCGTCGAAACGGAATACAGCCGTTTTCTCGGTTTTGTTCGCTTCCAGGATATGGGAAAATTCCTTTACGCGGAAATCAGGCCGGATCACAATATCCTGTCCTTGCTGGCCGGCCATTTTTCCGACCGCCTGGCGGGAGAGAATTTCATGATCCACGACGCCGGCCGGGATATGGCCCTCGTCTGGGACGGACAAGAAGCCCGTCTGACGCCCTTCCGCCGCGAGGGAGTTTGGCGCGCCAATGAAAAAGAACTCCTGTTTCAAACGCTCTGGCGGGAATATTTTGAGCGCGTCGCCATCGCCGAACGGCGCAATCCCCGCTTGCAGGGGCAGTTCACGCCGCGGCGCTACCGCTCCGGCCTGACGGAGTTCCGCTGATTGTGAATGGGCCGCGGCCTATGGTCTGCGGTCTGCGGCTTGCGGTTAGTGGCTGGCGGCCGGCGCTTCCCCGGCGGCAAAACCGACGACCCAGGCGCGGCAGGGCAATTCCGCCTCCGCCCGCCGCGCCGCCCGCTCCCCCGCCGCCGCCGTTGGCGGCAGGCCGAACACGGCCGAGCCGCTGCCGGTCAGCAGGGCGCCGAGACAGCCTTCCCGCAGCAGCAGCGCTTTTATCGCCGCCGTGACCGGTAAAACGGCGGCGATAACCGGCTCAAAATTGTTGCGCAAACCGGCTGAGATCTCGGCCGCGATCTCAGCGGCTGTCCCGGCCGCGCTCCCGCCCAGAAGGCGGGAGCGCCAGCTTTCTTCGTCC
>JAIRRL010000128.1 GCA_031255985.1 Gracilibacteraceae bacterium | reverse complement strand
TTTACAATGATTTGCGTGAGCAGCGTTGTGTCGGTGTTTCCTTTGCGAGTTAGCTGATGGTCGATGGCAATGCGCCTGAGCCAGATATTGTCGTCCAAACTCCACGCAAGCAGAATTTTATTGACCTCGGGGTACCGCAGAGCAATATCGCCAACAATGCGGTCGAGAATATCAATCGTGTCCCACCATGATTTGGTGATGGCAAGACGCCGTAGATTTGAAATGTCGGCGGGCGTCAGTTGGGCTTTATACTTGTCCAGCGCCTCGCAAGCGAAATATTGAAACTCCCGCTCCGGCTGTTCCCACAGCGCGAAAATGAAGTCCCAATCAATAGCAGAAATGGCTTTCAGGAATGGGCGGCTGAGTTTCTTACGCTCCGGCGTTGGGAGGCCGCAGAATGGAAATTGGTCGCGCATATAGGCGCTCATCTTTGCGGCTTGGTTGTGGTCGGCATGAGAGCGGAAAATTTCAAAGATAGTCATGTGTTTATCAACCTCCATTTCTTCCGAAACGCCATGTTTGGGGACGCTCAGCCGGCGAGGTAGATGAGCAGCAAAGTGAGGGCGGGCAAGGTCAGCACCGAGAAAAGGTGAGTCACAAAGACTATCTCCGCCGCCAGTTTTGTGTTCCCGCCTCCGTCTTCGGCAAAAACCGCGATCAGGGCCGCGGTAGGCATGGCTAAGGCCAGGACGATGGGGGCGATGATATTGGCGGGCGCGCCCAACAGGAGCAAAAGTCCGAGCGCCGCCAGCGGTATGCCCACCAGCCGCAGGAAGGAGAAAACATAATACACCTTTTGGCTGAACATTTCTTTGCCTTTGCTGTTGCCGAGCTGGATGCCGACGACGATCATGGACAGGGGAACGACCGTCGCGCCCAGCTGCTCAAAAGCGTAATCCAACGGCAAGGGCAGCCGCCAGTGCAGGGTGAGAAAGGCTATGCCCAGGAAAGTGGCGACAGTCGGCGGGTTAAAGACGCTCTTTACAATGGCTTTCCAGGAAAAGGAAGAGGCGGAGTTCATGTTCACCAGGAGCGGCCCGAAGACGAACAGCATGATGACTATCGGAATATTGATCATCATGGTGATAAAGAGCTGCTGTTCGGAAAAAACGGTCATCGCGACGGCCATGCCCAAAAAGCCGTTGTTTGTGAAGGCAAAACCGGCTAAATAGACGCCCGCGCCGGCTTTAGCTTTAATCCGGTTGACGCGGTTAAAGGCCGCTCCCAGCGCGCAGCAGGCGGTGGTCAGCAGCACAGCCAGCAGCATGGCCAGACAGCCGTCCGCCAGCAAGGTATTATTAACAGGCTGATGTTCGAGCAAATAGAAAATCAGGCACGGTTGAGACACATTGATCAGCAGTTTGCTGAAGCTTTGAGCGCTGGCGGCGGGAAGCCAGCCGCGCTTGCAAGCAAAATACCCGACCAAAAGGGTGAGAAAAATCCCTATGATCTTGCCCAGTACAATTAACATATCAGCAGCCGGTCACAAGCGTCTCAGCCAGCCGCCGGAACATTCAACCGAAACAGATATCGGAGCCAATCGCTATCCCCCCTCTGGATATTTTATCTTGATCAAAAGTATTCGTCCCCATTATTATACGCAAAGCTTCCGTCGCCGGCAATCCTTTTTCAGCAATCCTTTTTCGGCAATCCTTTTTCTTTTGCGCCGGTTTACAATCTTCCTTTTTGCATGTACAATATAAACAGCGGGATTAATCCCGGCAACTGCGAAGCAATGCCGATGCGGAGGGAGCTTAATGTTTACAGGCAACGAACTGAGGGAGATGTTCCTGCGTTTTTTTGCGGACAAGGCGCATTCGCGCCAGCCCAGCGCCTCGTTGATCCCACGGGATGATCCGACCTTGCTCCTGACGGTGGCCGGCATGGTTCCCTTCAAACCGTATTTTACGCGAAAAGTGGAGCCGCCGTGGAACCGCGCGGTCACCAGCCAGAAATGCGTACGGACGCCTGATTTGGAAATGGTTGGAAAAACGGCGCGGCACCACACGTTTTTCGAGATGTTGGGAAATTTTTCCTTCGGAGATTATTTCAAAAAAGAAGCGATCCGCTGGGCTTGGGAATATGTGACGCAAATTTTGCGCATATCGCCGGAGCGCCTGTGGGTGACCGTTTATCCCGACGACGACGAAGCCCGCGGTTATTGGCTGAGCGAAACGCCGATTCAAGCCGGGCGGATTATGACGGACGAGACGAATTTTTGGGCGGCGGGACCGACCGGGCCATGCGGGCCTTGCTCGGAAATATATGTCGATCAGGGAGCGGCGCGGGGGTGCGGCAGGCCGGAGTGCGCCGTCGGCTGCGAGTGCGACCGCTATCTGGAGATATGGAACCTGGTGTTCATGCAGTATAACCGTGACGAAAACGGGAAACTGACGCCGCTGCCCAAACAAAATATCGACACGGGCATGGGACTGGAGCGGATAGCCTCGATCGCGCAAAACGCGGAGACGAATTTTGACACCGACTTGTTCCAGCCGCTCATCCAAAAAACAGCCGCCCTGGCGGGCATCCGCTACAAAGAGGACAAACAGACGGACACCGCCCTGAAAGTCGTGGCCGACCACGCGCGGGCCGTTTGCTTCATGCTGGCGGACGGCATTTATCCCGCCAGCGACGGGCGCGGTTATGTTTTGCGGCGGATTTTGCGCCGCGCCGTCCGTTACGCGCGGTTGCTGGGCATCGGCAAGCCTTTTTTGGAACAGCTTTACCGGGTCGTCCTGGCCGATTACGGCGAATACTACGGCGAGCTGCGGGAAAACGAGAATTTTATCCTCAACCATTTGCGCCTGGAGGAAAAGAATTTTCAATCCACACTCGATCAGGGCACAGCCATTTTACGGCAAAAAGCCCAGGATTTGCTGGCGGCCGGCCGAACCGAGCTGAGCGGGGCGGACGCTTTCCATCTGTACGAAACTTACGGTTTCCCGCCGGAACTGACGGCGGAAATGCTGGCGGAACAGAACCTGAAGCTGGACATGCCCGGATTTCAGGCGGCGGAAGCCGAACACCGCCGGCAGGCGCGGGAGCAGTCCAAACAAATGCGCGCTGCGGACGAGGAGCCGTTTTTGGCGGCAAAAGCGCTCACGCTCAAAGAGACGCCTTTTATCGGGTACGCTCTCTATAAGGTAAACGCGGAAATCGCCGCCCTGTTTGGCGAAAGCGATCTGAGCGAGGCGGGGGAAGGCGAGACGGTCTGGTGCGTACTGCGCCAGACGCCGTTTTTCGCGGAAAGCGGCGGCCAGATCTCGGACACGGGCGTTATCACCGCCGGGGACGCCTCGGCTCAAGTGACGGAGGTGCGGCGGCTGCCGTCCGGCGCTGTTTTGCACCGGCTGAAAATACAGGCGGGCAAGCTGCGGGTCGGCGATACGGTAAGCGCTCAGGTGGACGAGCGGGCGCGGCGGGCGGTTTCGCGCAACCACACGGCCACGCATTTGCTGCACCGGGCGCTGCGGGAAGTGCTGGGCGACCATGTGCGGCAGGCCGGTTCTTTTATAACGCCGGAGCGCCTGCGTTTTGACTTCACCCATTTTGCCGCCCTGACGGCGGACGAGCTGCGGGCGACGGAGACCCGCGTCAACGAAATTCTTCTCCGGGCCATGTCCGTGCGCACGCGGGAAATGCCGCTGGCGGAGGCGCGGGCGCAGGGGGCGGCGGCCCTGTTCGGGGAAAAATACGGGGATACGGTGCGGGTCGTGTTCGCCGGCGGTTACAGCAAGGAACTCTGCGGCGGCACTCATGTCACCAACACCGGCGAGATCGGCGTTTTGAAAATACTGAGCGAGAGCGGCATCGGAGCCGGACTGCGCCGGATTGAGGCGGTGACCGGGTTCGGGACGCTGGAGTACGCGGAAAATCTGGAGCGGGAGATCGCGGAAGCGGAGCGGATTCTGAAAGCCGGCCCGCGCGAGCTGGAAAAACGGGCGCGGGCGACCGTCGGGGAACTGAAAGAGCTGGAGCGGGACGTTCAGCGGCTCAGGGCGCAATTGGCCAAACAGGAGACCGACGATCTCATGGCCCGGATCAAGGTGGTAAACGGGGTAAATCTGCTGGCGGGCCGGGTGCAGGCCCGCGATATGGAAACGCTGCGCCGGACGGCCGACATGATGAAGGATCGCCTGCGCGCCGCGCATGAAAGCGGGGTTATCGTTCTCGGCGCGGCGGAAGGCGGCAAGGTCAGCCTGGTGGCGGCCGTTTTGCCGGAAGGGCTGCGCGGTCTGCACGCCGGAAAAATCATCCGGGATGTGGCCGCGCTCACCGGCGGCAGCGGCGGCGGCCGCGCGGATATGGCGCAGGCCGGCGGCAAAGACCCGGCCAAGCTGGACGAGGCTTTGCTTCAGGTTCCGCGCGTGGTGGCAAGTTACTTGACGGAGGATTAAGATTGAGCGATTTAGAGGAAACGAAACTCTTTCGCAAAAACAGGGACGACGTATCGCCCGGAGAAATTTTTGCCGAGGTTTATAATTCTCTGCGGGAAAAAGGCTATGATCCGATCAATCAGGTGGTCGGCTATCTGATGTCGGGCGATCCGGCCTATATCACCAGCCATAAGCAGGCGCGGACGCTGATTCGCAAAATAGAGCGGCACGAGCTGCTGGAGGAATTGGTGCGCGGTTATATGCGCGCCTTGGAGCGGGATTGACGCCGGAAGCGAAACCGCGCGTCCTCGGTTTGGATTTGGGTTCTAAAACCATAGGCGTGGCGGTCAGCGACGTTTTTGGCTGGACGGCCCAACCGGTGGGCGTAATCCGGCGCGGGCCGGGGGAGATGAAGGAGTTGGCGGCCCTGGCCGCCCGCTATGAGGCGGCCGTTTTTTTGCTGGGCTATCCCCTCAATATGAACGGAACTTCCGGGCCCAGAGTCCGGGAGACGGAGGAATTCGCCGCCCGGCTGCGAAAAAATTTTTCTCTGCCCGTGCGATTCTGGGACGAGCGACTAACCACGGTGGCGGCGGAACGGGCGCTGCTGGAGGCTGATTTGTCCAGGGCCAAACGCAAGCGGGTGATTGATCAGACGGCGGCGGCCCTGATTTTGCAAGGCTATCTGGATAACCGGGCCGGCGCGGGGGGGAAAAAGGAGCGCCCCTGGCGAAATGAGTTGACTTTGCCGCTTAAACAGAGTATGATGATAAAAGCGAGAAGCGAAATACTCAGGGGAGGTAAGGGAATGGCTGACAAAATCAAGCCGGATCTGAATGAAGCGGAGACTGAGCCGGACGACGGGGCAAACGGGCCGGCTCTTGTGTTGCTGACCGACGAAAATGGTGAGGAACATGAATTTTTACATTTGGAGACCCTGAATGTGGACGGCGGCACGTATTTTGTGCTGTTGCCCATGGAAGACGACGACGAGGACGAAGATGAGGACGACGACGATTTGGACGTGGACGATGATTTGGACGTGGACGACGAGGATGATTTTGAGGACGACGACGAGGACGAAGGCGAGGAAGTGGAAGCCCTCATTTTGAAGCTGGAAAAAGACGAGACCGGCAAGGAAATCCTGGTGGACATCGACGACGACGAGGAATGGGAAAAAGTATCCGACGCCTGGGACGAACTGGATAGCGATGAATAACAAATAATCCTGCCGCCAACCGGCAGGATTATTTTTTGCGAGCCGAACTGAAGCGAACTGACAGGCGCGAGCTAAAATGCAAGCCTGTCAGTCCGCTTCAGTTTTGTCTGCCGGCTCGCGCCTTGGGGCGGCGGCCATCTCCCGCAGCGCCCGCAGGGCCGCCGCCGCGTCGGCCGCTCCGAATACGGCCGCGCCGGCCACAAGGATGTCGGCGCCGGCCGCCAGAATCGCGGGCGCGGTCGCTTCGCTGACGCCCCCGTCCACTTCCAGGCGGCAGGCCGGGTTTTCCCGCCGGAGCCATTGGGCGCAGGCGGCGATCTTCGGCAGCATGGCGCTGATAAACCGCTGGCCGCCAAAACCTGGATTTACCGTCATCAGCAGCGCCAAATCCAGGTTTGCCGCCACATAACGCAGGCTCTCCCAGGTCGTGGCCGGATTCAGAGCCGCGCCCGCCTTGGCGCCGGCGTTTTTTATCTGTTCAATCAAGCGGAGCGGATGCCGCGCCGCTTCAAGGTGAAAAGTGACGTAATCCGCGCCGGCGGCGGCAAAACGTTCTATATAATCTTCCGGGTTTTCCACCATCAGATGAACGTCGAACGGCAGGGCGCTGACGCGGCGCAAAGCCTTGACCGCGTCCGGGCCGATGGCGATGTTGGGGACGAAATGCCCGTCCATCACGTCGATATGGAGCAATTCGCAGCCCGCCGCCTCCACGCGCGCTATTTCCTCGCCCAGGCGCGTAAAATCAGCGGCCAAAAGAGAAGGAGCGATAATGACGCTCATACCGTTGTTCTTAACGCTGTTTGCGGCGTTCATGCTGTTCGCGCGGCCTCCTTCAGCGATGATCCTGCCAGGCTTCCCGTTTGAGCGCGCCCACATAGGGCAGATTGCGGAAATCCTGGTTGTAATCCAGGCCGTAGCCCACCAAAAACTCGTCCGGAACGGAAAAACCGCAGTAATCCGCCGTGATTTCCGCCGAGCGCCGGGCCGGTTTGTTCAGCAGGGCGGCGATTTTCAGGCTGGCCGGATGGCGGTTGTACAGGTTTTCCCGCAGATAGCGCAAGGTCAGGCCCGTGTCGATAATATCCTCCACCAGCAGGACGTCCGAGCCTTCCACGCTCAATTCCAGATCCTTGAGCATCCGCACGGCGCCGGAGGAAACAGTGGAGGCGCCGTAGCTGGACACCGCGATAAAATCGTACTGGAGCGGCAAAGTGACGCAACGGATCAAATCAGCGAGAAAGGGAACCGCGCCTTTGAGAACGCCCACCATTATCAGGCGTTTGCCCGCGTAATCCTGAGATATCTGCCGGCCGAGCGCGGCTACCC
>JAIRRL010000112.1 GCA_031255985.1 Gracilibacteraceae bacterium | reverse complement strand
CCAGGGCGACGGGGGAGTGTAAATCGCACCCGTCCCGCTCCAGCCAGCCGGCGGCGGGCGTCAGCGTCAAAACGAAATCGGCGCGGCCGCCGGGACGTTTTTTCAGCTCCGTCAGATCTATCTTCATTTGCCAACTATATCCCGCGTATCCATAGCGATCATCAGTTCCTCATTGGTTGGAATTACCAATATTTTACATGTAGAATCGTCGGTGGAAATAACGGCGTCCTGCCCCCGCGTCGCCTCGTTGCGCGCGTCGTCCAGCCGCGCTCCGAGAAACTCCAGACCTTCGCAGATAAGCCGGCGCATATCGGCTGAGTTTTCCCCCAAGCCGGCCGTAAAAGCGATGACGTCCACGCCCCCCATGGCGGCGGCATAGGAACCGATGTATTTTTTTACATGATAGGCAAAAATATCCAGAGCAAGCTGAGCCCGCTCGCTGCCGTCGGCGGCGGCTTTTTCCAAATCGCGAAAATCGCTGCTCACGCCGGAAATGCCGAGGACGCCGCTTTTTTTGTTCAGATAATCGTTTACGTCGTTTTCCGGAACCTGGGCATTTTTGGTGATATAGGAAACGATCGTCGGATCAAGGTCGCCGGAACGGGTGCCCATAACCAGCCCTTCCAAAGGCGTCAGCCCCATCGAGGTGTCGACGCAGGCCCCGCGCTCAACCGCCGCCAGCGAGGAACCGTTGCCGAGGTGGCAGCTGATGAGTTTCAGTTCCGCCGCGCTCCGTCCCAGAAAAGCCGGCGCCCGCATAGCGATAAATTTATGCGATGTTCCGTGAAAACCGTAGCGGCGGATGCCGTATTTTTCATACAGTTCGTAGGGAATCCCGTAAATATAGGCTTTTGGCGGCATGGTCTGATGGAAGGACGTGTCAAAAACGGCGACCTGCGGCGCGGCGGGCATCAGCTGTTCGCAGGCGGTGATGCCGGCGAGGTTGGCCGGATTGTGCAGCGGCCCGAAAGCGAAGCACTCGCGGATGATGGCCTTGACCTCGTCGGTGATGAGCATGGAACGCACCGCCTTTTGCCCCCCGTGTACCACGCGGTGGCCGATGGCGTCGATTTCGCTCAAGGATTTCATCACGCCGTAGTCCGGATGCAAAAGCGCGTCGATCATTATTTGCACCGCGTCGCCGTGATTTTTCACTTCGCTTTTTATCTCCACCTTCTCCCGGCCCTCCCGCCGGTGGGTCAAAGACGACCCGGCGAGACCTACGCGCTCGACCAGCCCTTTTGCCAGCACTTCTTCCGTCGTCATTTCAAACACTTGGTATTTTAGCGACGAACTGCCGCAATTCACCACGAGAATCTTCATCGGCATCAAACTCCTTTTCGTTTTTGCAGAGGGGGTTCTGACTCAGGGCCGTCGGGACGGAGGGGCCGTTATCGCTGTTCCCGCGCCGCCAGCTCGCTCCGGCCGGTTCGCACCTGGCGCAGCATGACGCTTAAATCCTCTTCCAGTTTTTGCAGGGTTTCGCTCGTATAAGTAAGCGCTTTTTGCCTGACTTCCATGTAATAGTTTTCCGCCTGCCGCACCATCTCTTCCGCTTGCAGTCTTCCTTTGCGCGCTATCTCGTCCTCGTCCAGAAGACCTTCCGCCTGCTTTTGCGCCTGCTCCAGCAGCACTTTCACCTGATTTTGGGCATCGGCTATGATTTTTTCCCGGCCGTCGATGATGACGCGGGCCTGTTTCACTTCGTCCGGCAGTGACCGGCGCAGGTCGTCCAATATGTTCAAAAATGTTTCCGAGTCAATCATGACTTTGTTTACAATCGGCACTTTTGTGGCGTTGTCCACCAACTCGTCCAGCTGATCCAGCAAAATGACAATGCGGTTATCCAACATGTTTTCCAATCATCAACCCTCCCTCAGACCATATTCTGAAAAAACCAGAGCCGCGCGCCGCCGTAACGCCTGACGGCTCTCAGTTCCAGGGGCGGTCGGGAGTCAAGCGCCGCTTCCGCTTCCGTCTCCGCCGCCACTACTCCATTACATTTTAACAGAGAAATATTTTTTAGCAAGTTCAATGTTTGACCGGCCAAGCTTTGCCTGTAGGGCGGATCCAGAAAAATAAGGTCAAATTGCTCCCCGGCCGCCGCCGTCAGAAAAGTAAAAACGTCGGCTGGCAAAATCGTAGCGCCTTCTCCGGCGCCCAGGCGCTCCCGGTTCGCCCGCAGCGCCTTGACGGCTTCCCGGCCGTTTTCCACGAGCAAAGCCCGCGCCGCGCCGCGGGACAGGGCTTCCCAGGTCAGAGCGCCGCTGCCGGCAAAAAGATCAAGGACGGAAGAGCCGGCCGTCCGCGCCCCCAGAATGCTGAAAAGCGCCTCTCTGACCTTGGCGGCGGTAGGCCGCGTCGCAAGGCCGGGCAGCGTCTGAATCCGCCGCCCTTTCCAGGCGCCGCCCGTTATGCGCGTTACCGCTTCCGGGCCGGGCCGCGGCTTCGGCCCCGGCGCGGGCGGCGGCGTTGGCGTTTTGGGCGCGTGTTTTCCCCTCAAACCGCTCTAACCCAGCAAAAAAGGGTTATTCCGCTTTTCCCAGCCGATGGTAGTTTCTTCCATGTGACCGGGATAAACGAGCGTCGCGTCGTCCAGCGGGAATAGCCTCTCCCGGATGGAATTCAGGAGCAGCCGCTCGTCGCCGCCGGGGAAGTCCGAGCGCCCGACGGAGGAACGGAACAAGGTATCGCCGCTGAAAAGAACGCCGCTGCCGTAAAGGCAGATTCCGCCCGGCGAGTGGCCCGGCGTATGCAGGACGCGCAAACTCAGGCCGCCGACAATGATTTCGTCGCCGTCGGCCAGCAGTTTTTCCGCCGGGCGCAGGCGCCCGTTCAAACCGAAAAGCCTGGAGAGATTGAGGCTTGGATCCGGCAGCATTGCGGCGTCGGCGGCATGGATCGCCGCCGGCGCGTTCAGGGCGTCGCGCGCTTCGTCCAAAGCGGCGATATGGTCATAATGCCCGTGCGTCAGCACAATCTGCTCCACCCGGACGCCTGCCTCCCGCACCTGAGCCAGAATAGCCGGCGCGTCGCCGCCGGGGTCAATCAAAACGCCGAGACCGGAGTCTGTTTCCCAGAACAGATAGCAATTCGCGCCGAATCCTGAAGTGCGCAATAACTTTAGTTCATACGAATCCGGCATCAGTATCCTCCCGTTTTCTGTTTGTGGGTGTTAATGACAACAGTATAACCTGAAATCACTCAACTTACAATGACTTTTTAATTTCCGGGAAATTTTCAGGAAATTTTCCGCGGCTATGCCGGCGCGGCTTCCGGTGAAAAATGCTTGTATTCAGACTGCCGCCTGGTGTATAATGATACGAAGGAAGCGGAATTCAAATACTTCGTGGAGATTTAGCATGCGTTTTGTTGCTATTAATGACGCCAGAACAGGAATGACTGTCGGGCAGGACGTCTTTATCTCGTCGGCGGACGCCGCCCTTTTGACTAAAGGTCAGCAACTGACCCCCCGTTTTATCGAGCGGATGAAAGATCACGGCTTGCCGGGCGTTTACGTTTACGACGCGAACAACCCCACCCCGCTTGTCCTGAACAATCAGCCCATCATCTCGCCCCGGCTGAAGCAGGAAGGGCTGACCGCGATTGAACACGTGTTTAAGGCCATCGAATATTCCACCTCGGCGGAAGCGGTAAAAGTCATCCGGCAGCTTGACAGCGTCGTGGACAATCTGATCGACTCTCTTTCCTATAATAAAGGCGTCCTCATCAATATCGGCGATATAAAATCTTATGATGATTACACTTATCATCATTCTATGAGCGTTTCCATCCTTTCCATCGCCATCGGCATCACCCTCGGCATCCCGCGCACCAAGCTGAATAAATTGGCTCAATGCGCCCTTTTGCACGATATCGGCAAAATATTCGTGCCGATAGAAATCATCAATAAGCCGGGCAAACTCACGGCGAACGAGTTCCGGGAGATAAAAAAACACCCGCTCCACGGCTATTCCTATATCAAAGAGAATAATATCGGCACGCCGGATATCGGCGAAATCATCTGCAACCATCATGAAAAAGTGGACGGCACAGGCTATCCCCGCGGCCTGCAAGGCCGGGATATTCACCTTTACAGCCGCATAATCTCCGTGGCTGACGTATACGACGCTTTGACGTCGCAGCGCCCCTACCGCACGCCTTCCCCTCCTTCCGAAGCGCTGGAGTTCATCATGGGCGGCAGCGGCACGGCCTTTGATTATGAGGTCGTCCGCGCTTTTGTCGCCAAAGTCGAGCTTTACGCCGTCGGTTCCTATGTCCTCCTGAGCAATAACGAAAAGGCCCGCGTTCTTTCCAATCTGAAAAACCGCCCCGTCGTAGAAATAGCCGGCTCCGGCGATATTATCGACCTGTACCGCAATCCGAATTATTTGAACGTCGTTATCGCGCGCTGCCTGGAACCGTCTGAGGCTTGACCGGCGTGAAAGCTGATTTGCATATCCATTCAACCGCTTCGGACGGCAGTCTGACCGCGGAGCGGATTCTGGCGGAAAGTAGGGCGCGGGGGCTGGAGGTCGTCGCGCTGACCGACCATGAAACAACGGCCGGCGCGGCGGCGGCCCTGCTCAAAGCGGATGAATACGGGCTGCGCGTTATTCCCGCCGTGGAACTGAGTACGCATTATAAAGGCGAAGAAATACATTTGCTCGGCTATTACCCCCGCGGGGCCGAACACCCGCGTTTGCTGGCGCGATTGGCCGCCGCTCGCCGGCACAAGACGGAAATGACCGAGTGGATGGTCGGACGGCTGGCCGCCGCCGGTTTTCCGCTGGACTGGCCGACGGTGGCGCAAACCGCCGAGGGGGAAACAGTGTGTAAAACTCATATTTACTACGCGATGCAGCGTTACTGGCCGGAAGCGACCAAGCAGGACTGGCTGCGGGTGGGGGACAGCCTGCGCAAAGGCGGCCGCGCCTATAGTTTATACGAGGAATACGGTTTCGCCGAAGCGGTGGAGCTGGTGCGGGAAACCGGCGGTTTGCCGGTGCTGGCCCATCCCGGCCTGATCGCCAATCAGGCCCTGACGCCGGAATTGCTGCGTTGCCCGGTAGGCGGCATTGAGGCCTATTACGGCTATTGGCGCGACGGCGCGGCGCTGGTGCGCGCGTTTGCCCGGATGGGACGGGAACGCTCGCTGCTTCGCACCGGCGGCAGCGATTATCACAGTTCCTTCAGCCATTTTCCCATCGGCGGGGTCACGGTGCCCGGCGAAGCGATAAGTAAATTGCTTGAATTTTTGGAGGATTTATGAAAAAACTGTTGGCCACGCTGGCGGCCGCCCTGTTCGCGTTGGTCGCGGTCGCGTATTGGTTGGGGTACGCGAACGCAAGCGATTTTTTCATTGATTTTTATATGGCGTTGCGCAAAATGCTGGGAGTATTTTCCATAGCGCTGCCCATCCTTTGTCTCGGCCTGGCCGCCGTTGTTCTCGTGTTCGGCTGGCGCCGCGCCTACAATGTTCCGGCCAGCGCCTGGCCCGCGCAAAACGAGGCCCCGCCCGCCGCTCCGCCGGCCCCGGCCCCGCCGCCGGCCGGCGGCGGTACGGACTGGCTTTTTCAGCCGCTGGCGGAGTCCAGCGATCAATTCAACCGCTATTTCGCCGAGGAATTGATGGCGGGGCCGGAAAACGCCGGCCAAAAGAGGAAAAAAAAGTTTTACGCCCGCTTTGGGGAAAACTTCAACACATATTTCGGGGAAGGCAGCCCCAGTTTCAGCCCGGTCTCGCGCACGGTGCGCGTCCACGGGTTTCAGCGGTATTTCAGCGACGCGGAAGACCGGACTTCTCAGGAGCAAAGCCGTGAAGGCGCAGGAAAAAAACGGTCGCCGCAGGCTTGGGGCACGGTGATCAGCGTTCAGCGCCCCCAGGAGCAGCAGCCGCCCTCGCCGCCCTCATCCGCGCCGCCGCCGTGGCGCGATACGCCGCCGCCGCTGAGCCGGATAATCAGCGAAACTCAGCCTTCGCCGCCCCAGACGGCGGAAAATCCGCCGTCTGCTCCGGCGCCTGAGCCGCCGGGATTTTCTGCCCAGCCGCAGCAGCCGCCGCGGCCGTCAGAACAGCAGCAGCAGTCACAGCGGCCTCAGCCACAGCCACAGTCGCCGCGGCCGCCAGAACAGCAGCCGCCACAGCCACAGCGGCCGCAACAACAGTCACAGTCGCCGCTGTTGCGGCCGGTTCCGGTTCCGGCGGCGCCGGAACCGGAACCGGTGATCCCGCCGGCTCAGGCGCCGTCTCCGCCGGCAGGGCCGGCGGAGACGGGCGGCCCGCGCGGCCGGGGTATGAACGTGAATCTCATCCCGGACGGGTACGTCCGGGACGGCGGCGTGAAGCGGGAAAGTGACGCGCCGGCGGCGGGCGGGGCGGGACGGGGGATTTGGGCCCCCAGCGCCGCCTCCTACGTGCCGGAACGGTATTCCGGCCCCACGCGCGCCGTCATGCGCCGGAAGTGGTATTTACCCGGCTCGCTGCTTTTGGACAAACCAACCGTCCGGGAGACGCCCCCGGCTATCGTGCCGCCGGAACGGCTGGAGCAAATTTTTGCCGGCTACAATGTCGGCGTCAGCGTCAATCATGTGACCGTGGGGCCGGTTGTAACCCGGTATGAAGTCGTTCCCTGTTCCGGGACGAAAATACGCAAAATAGAAAGCCTGGCCGACGATGTGGCTTTGGCGCTCGCTTCCTCCGGCGGAGTGCGGATAGAGATGATCCCCGGCCGGGGCGCGCTGGGGGTGGAAGTGCCGAACAAAACCGCCGATACCGTTTATTTCCGCCAGATTGTGCAATCAGCCCGCTTTAACGAAAAAAAATCGCTCCTGCGCGTCGCCCTCGGCAAGGATATCGCCAACGCGCCGGTTGTGGCGGAATTGAACAAAATGCCGCATTTGCTGGTGGCGGGCGCCACCGGTTCCGGCAAAAGTATTTTTATCAATTGCCTGATCAATTCCATTCTTTTCAGCGCCACGCCGGACGAAGCCCGGCTCATGCTGATCGACCCTAAAATGGTGGAACTGAGCCAGTACAGCGGCATACCTCATCTGCTGGCCCCGGTCGTCACCGACGCCAAAAAAGCGACTGCCGCCCTGCGTTTTCTCGTGCGGGAAATGGAATGGCGCTATGAGCTTTTTGCCAGCCGCAAGGTGCGGGATATCGGAGGTTACAACGCTTCGCTTCCTCCCAATGAGGCGCGCTTGCCCTATGTAGTCGTCATCATTGACGAGATGGCTGATTTGATGATGGCGGCCGCCAACGATATCGAAGAACTGGTGTGCCGTCTGGCTCAGATGGCGCGGGCGGCGGGCATGCATCTCGTCCTGGCCACCCAGCGCCCGTCCGTGAACGTGATCACGGGCCTGATCAAGGCCAATATCCCCACGCGCGTTTCTTTTGCCGTATCTTCCCAGATTGATTCCCGCACCATCATCGACGCCCCCGGCGCGGAAAAACTGCTGGGGCGGGGCGATATGCTGTATTTGCCGGTGGGCCTGAGCCGGCCCATGCGCGTACACGGCTGCTATATCAGCGAAGCGGAAATCCGGCGGGTCGCGGATCATTGGCTCGCCCAGGGACAGCCGCTGTATCAGATCGGCGAGGACGAACTGACCGAAGAGGCCCTTGCCGATAAAGGCCAGAACGGGGCGAAGGAAAATCAGGGAGATGAAAAGTTTTTTGAGGCCGGGCAGCTGGTCGTCAGCACCGGCGTCGCCTCCACCTCCTTTTTGCAGCGGCGGATGAAAGTCGGCTACGCGCGGGCCGCCCGCCTGATGGATTTGCTGGAGGAAGAAGGAGTGGTGGGCGCCAGCGAAGGCAATAAGCCGCGGGAAATCCGGATGAACATGGAGAGGTTTCTGGAATTATTTTCTAATTCGCGCTGAACCGCCGCCGCCAAAGAGCGGACGCCCGTTTTCATCCCAGAGAGGCGCGAGCAGCCTGAACAGGGCGAGCAGCAAAAAACCCGCGCCAACCACAAAAATCTGAGCGTACTTAGTGGTATATAAAAACTGCGTCATGGGCATGGCGTCATAATCCGCCCCCACGACGGCGATATATTCGCCGTCCGGGGCCTGGAGACCGCCGTAAGCGGAGATCCGGGCGCTGCTTCCGCCGGCGGCGTAGCGTTTGGAAGCGTCCAGCCCCCGTACCGCCCGCTCCGTCATGGCGTCGTCGATATTATCGTCAACCGTTCCGGCCGGGAAATACAGCGGATGCTCCGGCCCTCGCCCGTCAACTATATAATACCAGTGAAAATCCTCGTTTTTAGCGACGATATACAAGCCGCGCAGTTCGTGTTCCGCCAGCGTTTTTTCCATCTGCTCCCGCAAAGCCAGAAAATATGGATCCCGTTCGTCGGGCGCCAGCGCGAGTCTCTCTATTTCCGCCATGTCCAGGCTTGCGCTCAACAGTTGCACCACATTGTTGGCCCTGGCCGCCACAATATCCGTCGCCAGCTGTTTAGCGCGAAAATTCCCCAGTCCGGCCGTTATGACAAATATGAAAAGAAAAGTTATCAATATAATTTGCTTTTTGTAAACGCCACGCCACATTTTTCCGTCCTTTTAACCCGTTAATCCGTTATTTCAGGCCGATATGAATCTCGCCGTCCACATTAGTGACGCGGCAGTTATAAACAGTGTTTTCGATCAGCCGCCTGGCGTTCAGCACCGTCAGTTCAGCGCCGGGATGGGCCGCGCCGATCAGGATCGCGCCTTTGGCGGTTTCCTGATCTCTGATCTCCAGGCCAAGCAAGGTCGCGTTAATTTTTGTCAGTTTGATTTTCAGCGCCGCCTGCTGTTCTTTCAGATTTTGCACAATCTGCGCTTTTTCCGGCGGGATTTCCCCCTGTTGCTGGAACATCGCCTTGATGGAATCCAGTTTGGCCTGTTCCGCTTCCGCTTCCGCCCGCAGGCGGCGGATTTCTTCCGTATGATAGGGCAAATGGCTGATGATCAGCTTGGTCGGTATATGCCGGTATTCGGCGCCGACCGAGCGCGCCTCGATTTTTTTCATTGACGTGACGACGCCGCCGATGACGCAGCCCGGCGCCATCGTGATCAGCGCCTCTCCGCCGCACTCGATCCGGCAGTTGATGGCGCTGCCGAGGACGACGTCGCCTTTGGCGTAAACAGTCGTATGTTCAAGGAATTTGCAGCGAACGCTGCCTTCGGCGCGCAAAACGCCGCGGGAATTGCCGTTCATGCCGTACTCGATCTCAATATCGCCGCCCGCGATCAAAGCGGCGTCCTCCACCATCTGCCGCACGGCGATGTTGCCGGCGGCCTGCACGCGAAAACCGTTGCGCACCGCCCCTTTGATGATTATATTTCCCTCCACGTTCAGATTGCCTGTGGAAAAATCGACGTCGCCCTCGATAGTCACGGTGTTTTCCACATCCAGCCGGCCGCGTCGCTGGCGGAGAGTTCCGTCAATGACGGCGACCAATTCCTCCCCGTTTTCGCTCAGGGCGGTGTTTTCCCCGCGCGGCGCGGCGGCGGCCCGGCCCGGCCGGCCGGGAATGACTTCGCCCCTGACGCTCATGCCGCTGACCGCCTGGGTCGGCGGGTGAATACGGCACAGGACATCGCCGGCCTTGACCGTTACGAGCCAATGCAGGTTTTTATAATCCAGCTGTTCCTTTTCGCTGTTGGGAGTTTGGGCGAAACGCGCTTTTTCCGGCGCGTCGATCAAATACTCCACATATCCGTCCCGGCCGTGGGCCGCGCTCGTTCCCGCCGCCAGCAAAACAAGCCGCAGGGGATACAGCAGCGCTTCGGCCAGAGCCGCCTCCAAAAGGCCGTGGACAATACCGCGGCTACCTATTTCCTCCCGCGCGGCTTCCGGCGAGACCGGCTCGCCCCGGTAGCGCGGCGGGAAAACAAAAGCCCAGGCTTTGGTTTCGTCCCGGTCGGCCATAATCGCCATCAGACCGGGAACCGGCGCGCCGGCGGGCGATTTCCAGTCGGGCAGAAGCCTGGCGGCCTGAACGTCCAGTTCCAGCCAGTAGGGCAGAAGTTCTTCGCAGTCATCCAGGTTCGAGCCGCAAAGATCTTTAGTTTCCAGCGGCGCGTTCTCCCCCAGTCCGCGCCAGAGCCGATACAGCTCAAACAAATGCGGCGCCGGGTTATGCGGATTTCTTTCCTCTTCCACGCAAACACCGCCTTTCATTGGCAATAATGGCAAAACAGGGCGCCGGCGGCGCCCTGTTTCCCGAACCGCGATTCAGGCAGAAAGTCAGTTAGGAAGTCCCGTCCGGGAATTTGCCGTCAGGCGTAAGTGTCGAGCAAATTAGACGTCGGCGGGAGCATTTGCGAAATCATATTCAGTTCGGTTTGCGTTTCCAGTTCCATAGACTTGTCCAGCATACGCAGCCCCACTTCGTGCATCAGCTGGGTCTGCTTCATGTCCAAGCCGGAGGCGGCGACAGACATTAATAGATCCATGTCAGTTCATCCCCGTTTCCTAAAAATACAGGCTAAACACAGGCATACTATACCATGTATAAGGCTGAACGTCAAGACATATCGCCGGCGCCGCCCGAGGCAAGGACGCGCCGCCTCAAAATAAATTAAAACAAATTAAAATAAATTAAAACAAATCTGACATTTTTTGGTATACTTCATTTTGATCATCCTGGGAAACGCCGAGATACTGCCGGGTTATGGCCAAAGAACTGTGATTATAAATCTCGACGATCACAGCGGGGGAGACCCCGCTTTTCCAGGCGTGATAACCGAAAGTTTTGCGCAGAGAGTGACAGGAAACACGGCCTATGCCTGTGATTTCACCGGCGGCGCGGATGATGCGGTAAGCCTGAACGCGGCTGATGGCGCGGCCGGTGAGCGGGTTTTCCATGAGCAGGCGGCCCCGGCGCGCGGCTTGAGCGGCAAAAAGGGTCAAAGCGGCGACGACGCGCCGGTTAAGGGAAACAATCTTGGTTTTGCCGCTCTTTCCTTCCTTGATGGAGAAACTTTCCCGCACGCGGGCGTTATAAAAATCATAAACATCGTCCCAGGTGACGCGCAGGAGATCGCTGATGCGGAGCGCCGTGCCGACGCCCATAACGACCAGCAGATGGTTGCGGAGCTGCCCCCGTTGCAGATAGTAGCCGGCAAGCCTGCGTATATGGTGACTTTGGCGGATCGGTTGAGTCGTCGCCATTTTTGAAACCCCTCCTTACGAGGCGCCGGCGGCATACGCAAATTTTTCCCATTATAGCGCGAATAGGGAGAAAAAACAAGAACCGGGCCGCGCGAAAAAGAACCCGCAAAAGAACAAAAAAGAACCCGCGCCGGTCGGGGGCGGCGGGTTCTTTCCGGCCTGGAGAAATTTTTTCCTCTTTGCCTATTCGGCGGCTTCCTCCAGCTTGGTCGTCATCATGCGATACAGCGACGTATCCCTGGGAAATTGGTCGATAAACGGGATGATGCTTTTTCCGGCGAAAAGCAGGCCGTGCCCGGCCTCGCTCCCCGTGACAAAACTGAGCTGCCGCTCGCTGATATTCAGCAGCCGGGCCAGTTCCGCCCTGTCGTTCGCCGCCTGATTCAGCATCATGATAAAATCGGAGTTGGAGAGCATCCGCCGCGCCAGGTCGGAAAGCAGCAAAGTCTCCACGTTTTGAGTGATGCCGGTCGGTATGGCCCCCCATTTGCGCGAGCGGGACCATAGCTCAAAAAAGTAATTGGCGTTATACTCGCTTTGGAACAGGAGCTGCAGCTCGTCAATGTATATCCACGTCCGCCGGCGCAGCTTGCGGTTGCGCGTTATGCGCACCCAGATTTGATCCAGGACGATGAGCATCCCGATAGTGCGGAGCTGCTTGCCCAGATCCTTGATGTCGAAAACTACGAGCCTTTTTTGAATATCCACGTTCGTATGGCGGGCGAAAACAGCCAAAGACCCGGTGATATACAGTTCCAGCGAAAGAGCCAGGCTTTTGGCCTCCGCCTCCGGTTGAGCGCGCAGGGTCTCATAAAATTCTTTCAGCGTCGGGGCGAGATTCTTGGCCGGATTGGCGAAATAAGGCTGATAAGTCAGCTTGCAGGCCCGGTCGATCACTGTTTTTTGCCCCGCCGTCAGCCCTTGTTTGCTGGCCACGAGCAGTTCGCAGAGGGAGAGGATGAATTCCGCTTTCAGGAGCAGAGGATCGTCGTCGTCGGAATAATCCATCGTGATGTCCATCGGATTGATACAGGCTTTGCTGCCGGCGGAAATATGCACGACCTCGCCGTCAAAACCTTGAGCCAGCGGCGTATATTCCCGTTCCGGATCGATTATGATCACCTCGGCTTCCGGATCGGAGAGCAGCACGTTGATCATTTCCCTTTTGCTGGCAAAACTCTTGCCGCTGCCCGGCGTTCCCAGTATGACCCCGTTCGGCGCCTTCAGCGACTTGCGGTCAAAAAAGATCAGATTGCGCGACAGCGCGTTCAGCCCATAATACATGCCGCCGCTCTGATAGAGTTCCTGCGCCGTAAAAGGAATGAAAATCGCCGTGCTGGCCGTAGTCAGCGTTCGCTGGATTTCCACGCAATTGCGTCCCAGGGGGAGGATGCTGTTCATGCCTTCCATTTGCAGATAAAGCAGCTTGTCCGCTTTGATATTGTTTTTGCGGGCCGTGGAAATGATTTGCCAGGTGTTGTCCCGCACGGTTTCCAGATCGCGGGCGAAAGTGTAGAGCAAAATTGTCACTTTAAACATGCGCTGATTATGGTTTTCCAGCGCGTCCAGCAGCAGGCAGGCTTCCTCGTGCGCGCGCCGGGTTTCCATCGGCACGGCGATCTCCGTGTTGCGTCCTTTTTGCACGGCGGCGTCCTGCTTGCCGGTCGCCTCCATTTCCATGTAGGAAATCTGCCGCTTGACCATCTCCAGCGCCTGGCCCTGCTCCACGTTCTCAATGTGGATATTTACAGACAAATCAATGGGCAGATCCGTCAGCTCCGAGATGACTTTGTCCGACAGCTCGGCCGGCAATTCGCGGATATAGAGGCATTGCCCGACATAATCGTCAAAATAATAGTGATCTTTGGGCTGAAAATCAAAGCCGGCCGGGGCGATGAGATCCTTAGTCCGCAGCCCGCTGGCGACTAATTGAGTATAGGTGAAAGTGAATTTTTCCTCCGGCCGGAAATGGTTATGCAAAAGCTCCAGCCGCTCCGCCCCGGAGAGGGAGCGCACCTCGCAGCCCAGCGCCTTGAAATGCCCGCCCAGATCGCTTTCAATCCGGGCGAGAGCCGGAATTGCCGCTTCGTAACTCGGAGCGTTCGTCGTAAACGTCACGTATTTTTCGCGCAAAATGGAGTTTTGCCCCTCCAGGGCGCGCGCGTTCAGCATTTCGTTCATTTCATGCCGGTAAACGTCGAGCTTGTCGCCGGCCGGCCGCAAGAACATTTGTTCACGAAAAAGATCCTTGTCAACGCGCCGGTTCAAAATCGTAATTTGCAGGTGGAGGGTAGGGCCGCAGTAATTCAGCAATTCTCCGTAATGGCGGAAAATATCTTCCTGGTCGTCGCGCCGCGCTGTCTGGTAATTAATGTCAGAAAATTTGAAGCTGCGGCTGTAAAAGCCGGCGTCCAGGTCACAGACGCCGTCCTCGTACATCAGCCGGTATCTGATGCATTGGGAAGTGTTTTTCGGCGCGGCTTGCCGCCGCAGCTGCTTTTTTAGCTCGGCGTTTTGCCGCTCGGTATTCCTGTCGAGCCGCCGCAATTTTTCGTTGTGCCGCTTTGCGTTTTCTTTGGCGGTCTTTCTTTGTGAGCGTGAAGTTTTCGTATTCGAGCCGGGGATGAGTTTGGCCAGTAAACCGGGCATGGTAATTCCTCTTTTCTCGGCGCGGCGGCGCCGCGTTTGTTGCGGAGTCCGGCGCGCCCAGGTTCAGGGGCGCGGCCTCATAATGCAGCCGCAGACGGCCAAAGCGGCGCCGGATTACCATAGCGGCGTATTTTGCAAAAGGTTGCCCGTCTTTGCGGATGAATCCCAGCGCCATAAAAGGCGCCGCTTCCGCGATAATGACGTAGCTTATGACGTCCAGCGGCAGCCGCAGCGCTTTCGCGCAGATAAACCAGGTGGCGACGCCGGCGAAAATAGCGGCGCTAAAGCAAAGCAGCTGCCGGATAGACAAACCGAACATGATTTTTTCGCGGTAATCCGTGATTTCTTTCGGAATGGGCGCGTGCATGCGACACCTCCCTGCCGGAGCAAGTCTTGATTAAGCGGCGTTACAGATGGATTTAGCCAGTCCTTTGCAATTGAAGACGATGATAGCCAGCAGAATCGGATAACCAAGCAGGGCGAACGCCGAGAGAAGATCGCCGGATTGCAGTTGGGAGGGGTTGTTGAACAACAGAGGATAGAAGGATAAAGTGAGATAAATCATGGCGCCCTGCAGACAGATGGCGGCAAAGCTTTTGAGGAAATTTTTGCCAATTCCGCTCAGTTCCTCGTGCGGAAAAGTAGCCAGCGGGATCGGCGCTACGGCGATGTACAGATAGATTTCGATGAAACGGCCGATGACGATGATATTGACCAGCAGAAGCACAAATTTGACGACCAGGCGAATGAAAAACAGTTCTATGAAAAAACCGAGCTGTTCCCCTAAATTCATATCCTCAATCAGAAGACGGTAACTTTCCGTTTCGGCATGGCTCGGGTCCGGCGTCCCAAAGGTCTGGGCGGCGAGAGCGTCCCGGATGCCGCCGGTAAGATGCAGAGACGTTTCGTAAATGGCGTCCATGATGAGCAAGGAGCTGTCAACCGCGAATTTGCAGAGAAAAAGCTTCAGCAGGACGCGGAATACTATTTCGGCGCTCAGTTGGAGACCGCCGCCCGCCCCTTCGGCTTTCACGCTCGCCTTGTGCAGCTCCAAAACAAGAAACAGGGCGAGAATAACATAGGCGACCGGTAAGATCACTGTTTGCATCACAGTTTTGACAAAAGTGAACATCGTGACGTTGAACGACTCCAGCGACATGGCCAGTTTGCCGTCCGTGCCCGCGTTCACGATCATGGCGCCGATGTCGTCCAGCCATTTGTTCAGAATACTTTCAAACATGCCCCATCAACCTTTCCCGCTTCCGCCAGGCCCATAGCCCGCTTCTTCCGCCAAGTTCCCCGGCCAAGTCCTCAGCCGGGCAGCCGGAGCAACGCCCAGAGAAAATCGGCCGCGGGCAGCTGCAATTTGCCGAAAACCTGCGCGGCGGCGACGATCAGGCCGCCGCCCACTATTTGCCATAAACCGGATTGCAGGGCGGGGCCGTTTTTATCCTTGAGACCGCCGGCCAGAATGACGACGCCCCAAACCAACCAGAGACTGCCGCCGAAAGTGACGAATTTTATGATCATATCCATGACGCTGTGCAGAGTATCCATCTTTTCAGTCCTCCTTATTCTTTTGCCGCCGGATTGGCTCCGGCCTGCTCAAAGCGCGGCTTGCGCCCGCTGTCCGCCAAAAAACCGTAACGCCTGTGTTTGGCTGTGTCAAATTTGTTACTTTTGAACGGGGGCAGTCCCTGGATGAGAACAAGGCATTGCCGCCGTTCCAGCCGGCCGACTTCCGCCGCGTCAATCAGGTCGCGGCCGATGATCTGGCTGTTCAGGCTGAAACTGCCGTGTTCGCCGCGGGTTTCATTGACGCTGCGGTGGTCAATCGTGGTTTTGCCGATCATTTTCGCGATATTTTCCGTGGTTTTCACCGACTTGCCGCCGAGGAACACGATCGTATCGCAGCAATCCGTGATGGTTTCCGCGTCGTCCTTATAAATGGAATTGAGCTGGGAGAATGACTGGAGAATTATGGTAGCCGAAATCTCCCGGCTGCGAATAGTGGAAATCAGATGATGGAAATCGGGAATCTTGCCGCAGTTGGCGAATTCGTCAAACAGGCAGCGGACATGCACGGGCAGTTTGCCGCCGTAGTGGTCGTCCGCCTTGTCGCAGAGCAAATTGAACATCTGGTAGAAGATCATGGCCGGCAGGAAGGAATAGGTGGAATCCGTGTCGCTCATGACCAGGAAAAAAGCGGTTTTGCGGTCGCCCAGCTCGTCCAGTTTTAAGTCGTCGCCGCTCATTATTTCGCGCAGTTCAGCGATGTCGAAGGGCGCCAGGCGCGCCGCGCAGGAAATCAGAATGGATTTCATGGTTTTGCCAGCCGCCAGCCGGAATTTTTTGTACTGCTTAACCGCCAGACAGGCGGGTTTCGCCTGTTCCAGCTCGGCGAACAGGATATCGGCCGGACTTTGAAAGTTTTCGTCTTCTTCCTTGACCCCGCACAGTTCCAGCAAATCTATTATGCCGGGGATAGTCCGCTGCTCCGCGGGCGCCTCCTGCCACAGATAGGCTATGAGGGCGGTATAAAGCAAGCGTTCGCAATCCTGCCAGAATTTATCCCCGCTTTGCTTTTCGCCGCTGGTGTTTTCGATCAGCACATTGACGATTTTCAGGATGTCCTTCTCGCTGCGAATATAGGCCAAAGGGTTATACCGCAGGGACTTGCGGAAGTTGACCGTGTTGAAACAGCGGATTTCATAGCCGTTTTCGGCGAACAGGTAGCCGGTCTCCGGCAACAGGACGCCTTTCGGATCGGTGACGACGTAAGACGAGTGCAATTGCATGAGATTGGGCTTGATGACGGAAAATGTTTTGCCGGAGCCGGAGCCGCCGACGACGAGGACGTTTTTGTTGCGATCAGCGGAAAATTTGGCCGGTTTGCGCAAAGTGATCCGTTCCGTGGCGGACAAAATGATGTTCCAGTCGGGGTCTTTGTCGATGAGCGGCGCGATGTCGCGCCCCCGGCCCCAGACGGCGGAGCCGTGTTCCTGGCCGGGCTTGAAGTTTTTGCCGCCGGCCAGAGAATACAAATAAACTCCCCAGCAGAAGGCGGCGGCGGCCAAACCGGTTAAAACGGCCGCCGGGCTGAAATCCAAGCGGAACGGCGCCTCGCTCAAACTGAGCGGCAGCGCCCCGGCGGCGGCCGGCAGCGCCGTCCAGTCCCCGGCGCAAAGAGAAGTTAAGCGGTTCACTCCCCAAAAGGCCAGGGCGGAGACTATGGCCGTAAATACAGGCGCCATGCAGGTTACCTCCTTTCTTTGGTAATATTTTCTTTAATTTGGAATTATATGTATAAGTATAAAATGGATTGATTTACTTGTCAAGGGATAAATGAAATATTTTGGAAAAAATTTTCAGGCGCGGCGCCCCCCGCGGGAACCGGGGGGAATGCGGCGCGGCAAAAAAGTCTTGACAAGCTGTAACAGATATATGATAATAAATGCGTAATACTTTCGGAATGTGACTAAAAGGCGCCTGAACACGAGTAGGGAGGATTGGTTTGAAAAAACAATACCGCGTTTATGACTCTTTTTTTATGGAAGTAGCGCGTCCGATTCTGGAACACGAGGTATATCAGCAGATGAGGGAAATAAGGCACCACCGGGGTTCGGTCTTTGACCATTGTGTGGATGTAGCCAGCGGCGCCTATCGGATCGGAAAAAAACTGGGTCTGGATTGCCGCAGCATCATCCGCGGCGGATTGCTGCATGATTTTTATCTTTACAAATACCGCCGCCGCGAACGGCACAGCGCCTGGATGGAGGGACTGCGCCATTCGCGCCTTCACCCCCGCATCGCTCTCTATAACGCGGAAATATTTTTTGAATTAAACGACACTGAACGGGACGTCATCGCCCATCACATGTTTCCGGTCGGCTTGCCCCGCTCGCCGGAGGCGTGGGTGGTTTCGGCGATGGATAAAATATCGGCGATGGCCGAATACCGCGGACGGGCCGCGGCTTTCACTTTCGCGGCTCTCGCTCTGGGCGGGCAGCCGAAAAAAGCCCCTTGCTAAACACCCGTTTCAGCGGTATAATTATGTTCTCCTGCATAACGCTTCCAGCGTTTGCAGATACGGGCAAAGTCCGTAAACGCTTCAAATCGGGACAGCCGGGCGACGGCTGGAATGAGAGGGTAGTTTTTATGGAAAAAGAGGGGCAGTTCCGCGTTCCGTCCGGGTGCGCCATATCCGGCATGATTTCCAAAAAAGGCCGGACGATTTCCGGCGAAGACATTATCAGGTCCATCCGCGTTATGCATGAACGCTCCAACGGCTTGGGCGGCGGGTTCGCCGGTTACGGCATTTATCCCCAGTACAAGGAATGGTACGCCTTTCATATTTTCTATGATTCGCCGGCCGCGCGGGAGGAATGCGAGCGTTATCTGGAGCAGCATTTTGACATAGCGAACCTCTCCAAAATCCCCGTGCGCAAGACGGATCGCATCACGGACGAACCGCTGATGTGGCGCTATTTTGTTTTGCCGCTGCCCACGAAAATCATGGACAGCCAGCTGGAGGAAAAAGAATTCGCCGCCCGTTGCGTCATTCGCATCAACACCTCTATTGACGGGGCCTATGTTTTTTCCAGCGGCAAGAATATGGGCGTGTTCAAAGCGGTGGGCTATCCGGAGGACGTGGGTTATTTTTACCGGCTGGAAGAGTACGCCGGTTACAGCTGGACGGCGCACGGGCGCTACCCGACGAACACGCCCGGCTGGTGGGGCGGCGCGCATCCTTTTGCCCTGCTGGATTTTACGGTCGTGCATAACGGCGAAATCTCGTCCTATGACGCCAACCGCCGTTTTATAGAGATGTTCGGCTATAAATGTACATTGCTCACCGACACGGAAGTCATGACGTATATCCTTGATTACCTGATCCGCAAGCAGGGCCTGACCCATGAGGAAGCCGCCCTGGTGACCGCCGCTCCCTTCTGGGCCACGATAGAAAAGATGCCCCCGGAAAAGCGCGAGACGCTCACTTATTTGCGCAGCGCTTTCAGCAGTCTGCTTGTTACCGGGCCTTTTTCCATCATCTTCGGGTTTGAGGGCGGACTGATGGCTTTAAACGATCGCTTAAAACTGCGCTCCATGGTGGTGGCGGAAAAAGACGATATGGTTTACATGGCGAGCGAGGAATCGGCTATCCGCGTCGTCGCGCCGGATTTAGACCGGGTATGGGCGCCGGCGGGCGGGGCCGCCGTCATCGCGAAGCTGGAAGGGGGCGCGGTCTGATGGCTGTCAATTATATTTTCCCCGAATACGAAATCGCGCGCGACGACAAGCGCTGTATCGCCTGCCGCGTGTGCGAACGGCAATGCGCGAACGGAGTTCATCATCTGAATCTGGCGGAAAACCGCATGGAAGCGGACGAGGCCCAATGCGTGAATTGTCACCGCTGCGTGTCGCTTTGCCCGACGCGGGCCTTGAAGATAGTGCGCACAAACAATACTTTTAAGCATAACGCCAACTGGACGGGGGAAATCATCGCCGATATTTACCGCCAGGCGGCCACCGGCGGCGTGCTGCTGTCTTCCATGGGCAATCCCCAGCCTCTGCCGGTTTACTGGGACAAGCTCCTGATCAACGCTTCCCAGGTGACAAATCCTTCCATCGATCCTTTGCGCGAACCGATGGAAACCAAGACTTTTCTTGGCAAAAAACCGTACAGTATCGAGCGGGACAAAAACGGCCGCCTCATAAACAATCTTGACCCGCAGCTGGAACTGGACGCGCCGGTCATGTTTTCCGCCATGTCCTACGGCTCCATCAGCTATAACGCCCATGAAAGCCTGGCCCGCGCGGCCAAGGCTCTCGGCGTTTATTACAATACGGGCGAAGGCGGCCTGCATGAGGATTTTTACCAATACGGCCCCCATACGATCGTGCAGGTGGCTTCGGGGCGTTTCGGCGTGTATAAGCGCTATCTCGACGCCGGGGCCGCCATAGAGATCAAGATGGGCCAGGGAGCAAAACCTGGCATCGGCGGTCATTTGCCGGGGGCGAAAATAGTCGGCGACATTTCCCGCACCCGCATGATCCCGGAGGGTTCCGACGCTATTTCCCCCGCGCCCCATCACGATATTTACTCGATCGAGGATTTGTGCCAGCTGGTGTATTCGCTGAAAGAGGCGACGGAATATAAAAAGCCTGTTATCGTCAAGATCGCGGCCGTGCATAACGTGGCCGCCATCGCCAGCGGCATTGCCCGCAGCGGCGCCGATATTATCGCGATCGACGGTTTCCGCGGCGGCACGGGAGCGGCGCCCACGCGCATCCGCGACAATGTGGGCCTGCCGATTGAACTGGCGCTGGCCAGCGTGGACGAACGGCTGCGGCGGGAGGGAATCCGCAACAATGTTTCTGTTGTTATCGGCGGCAGCGTCCGCAATTCGGCGGATATCGTCAAAGCGCTCGCCCTCGGCGCGGACGCCGTGTATATCGGCACGAGCGCGCTCATCGCCCTGGGTTGTCATCTTTGCCGCACCTGCCACGCCGGCAAATGTAACTGGGGAATCGCTACCCAGCGGGAAGAGCTGGTGAAGCGCCTGAATCCGGATATCGGGTTTGAGCGGCTTGTGCGCCTGGTTTCCGCCTGGAAGCACGAGATCATGGAAATGATGGGCGGCATGGGCATCAATTCGATTGAGGCTCTGAAAGGCAACCGGCTCATGCTGCGCGGCGTCGGCCTGAACGA
>JAIRRL010000038.1 GCA_031255985.1 Gracilibacteraceae bacterium | reverse complement strand
GGAATCTGTCGCCGATAATATCATAGCCCGTTTCAGCAGCGAAAGCCCTTATCCGGAGGAATGGAACCTCGCCAGTTTTTTGGAGTTGCTGGAAAATGTGCTTTTGCCGAATCACAATCTGAGCGAGGATGATTTTGTCAACCTGAGTTCGGAGGAAATGCGGGAACTCATTCTGGACAGGGTGGAAGAATATTACGACGAGCGGGAGCGCAATTACGGCGCCGACCTCATGCGCGCGATTGAGCGCAATATCGTGCTGCGGGTGGTGGACTCGCGCTGGAAAGATCATCTGGACGCTATGGACGATTTGCGGGACGGCATCGGTCTTCGCGCCTACGGGCAAAGGGATCCGCTCGTGGAATACCGCAATGAAGCCTATGAAATGTTCCAGGCCATGATCGGCGCCATTCAGGAGGATGTCGTCACTTATGTCCTGCGGGTGACGCCGCGCGTGACGGAAGCCGCCGCCGCCAATCCCCGCCAGGCGCTGGTGGAAAACCGCTACAGCGCCGAAGATCGCAAGCCCGCGCGCGTCGATCACCAGGTGGGGCGTAACGATCCTTGCCCGTGCGGCAGCGGGAAGAAATACAAGCGATGCTGCGGCGCCACCTGACGGCGGGAGCGGGGGCGGAACAGATGAGGACGGGCAAAATGACGCGGCTGCCGGTCTTGCTGGCCGCGCTCTTTCTGATCCTGTCAGGCTGCGCGCCGCCGGAGGCGGAGATAAATTATGAGGAAGCGTTCGCCCGCGGGGAGCAGGCGTTCGTGAGCGGCGATTATGAGACGGCGGCGCAGGAATTGACGGACGCGATGAGCAGCCGGGATGAGGAAGCCGCGGTCTGGATCAAGCGCGGCGACGCATATTGGGAGATGGAACTGTACGAGGACGCGGTCTCGGATTATGAACACGCCCTGGCTATAGACGAGACTATGTATGATATTTATGATAGGCTGGCGGAATGTTACCGGCGGCTGGGGGATCCCGAAGTAGCGGACGAGACGCTGGAACGGCGGGAGACGGTTCGGCGCGAGGCGGAATTGGAAAATGCTGGTTGACACTCATGTTCATCTGCTCGGTCACCGGGATCGGCCGGCGACTGAGGCTAATATACGTCTGTTTCTCGACGCCGCTGTTCGCCGCGATTTGAGCCTTATCGGTTTTGCCGATCATGAAGAATATCTGGAAGATATGCGGCCGGATTTGCTGCGGACGGTGGCGCTTGACTATCCGCAGCTGCGCGTTCTGGTCGGCGTGGAACTGGATTACCGGCCGGGGGAGGAGGGCCGTCTCCGCGCCGCTTTGCGCCGGCATAAATTCGATTTTGCCATAGGATCCGTACATGAGCTGACCGGGCGGGCGATTGACCGGACGGCGGCGGAAGCGGACGCGCTGGGCCTTAGTGCGGACGAACTGTATCGCCGCTATTTTGCCTGCGTGGCGCAAGCGGCGGCCAGCGGGCTTTTTGACATCGTCGGTCATATCGATCTGGTAAAAATTTTCGGCGCCCGCCCACAGACGGCGACGGCGGCGGACTTGGCGGCGGGCGCTTTAGACGCCGTAGCCGCCGCCGGCTGCGCGATAGAATTAAATACGAACGGGCGGTATAAACCGGTCGGCGAGTGGTATCCTTCCCCCTCGCTGCTGGCGGCGGCCGCAGCCCGCAATATCCCGGTAACCACCGGTTCGGACGCCCATTATCCCGAACAGGTGGGGCGGGAAATAGCGGAAGCCGCCGCCGTCCTCTCCGCCATCGGCGCCCGGCGGCCGGAAAAGTTTGGCCGCCGGGCCCGGGCATGACGCGAGCCGGTCAAAACCGGCCGCGTTTTTCTTTGGTTTTACCGGTCCATCCGTTTCAGGCGCCGCTCGAAACGCGCAAGCAAGGTCGTCAGTGTTTTAATGATAATATAATAAATGATCGCGACGCCGATGAGCGGCATATAAGGCGCGTAGGTGCGGCTGCGGATGATGTCGCCCGCCTTGGCCAGATCGATCATGCCGATATAACCGACGATGGATGTTTCTTTGATTAAAACAATAAATTCATTGGCGAGCGCCGGCAAAATATTCTTGATCGCCTGGGGAAAAACGATGTGAATCATCGTGTCGCGGGCGCTGAGACCGAGCGAACGGCCGGCCTCGGTTTGACCGCGATCAACGGATTCGATGCCGGCCCGGATGATTTCCGAGGCGTAAGCGCCGCTGTTCAGACCGAAAGCGATAACGCCGGCCATAAAATTGGATAAATTTGGCAGTACGACAAAATATATGATCAAAAGCTGCACCACCATGGGCGTCCCGCGAATCACATCGACATAGGCGGCGGCGAGCCAGCGGAAAAAGCGCCAGCGGGAGCGGCGGAGAAAATTGGTCAGACAGGCCATCACCAGGCCCAGGCCGATGGCGCTGACAGAAAGTGTGAGGGTGATTCTCAGACCGTTCAGGATGATGAGATAGCGGCTCTCGTTGATAAAATTCATTGTAAACGAGGTCGCTATGCCGTTCCAGAGATCGGCAACAAACTCCATGCTGTCCCTCCGTCCGCTCTTGGGCAGTATTTGCCGCTTAATCGGTTTTCATATAGTCCTTTTCGGCTATGGGCAGCCCTTTTTTCGTCAACCGCTTATCGATAAAGGAGCGGCCGGCGAAAAAGAGAAGGGAAAAAATCGGCACCCCGATCAGCAGGCCGACCACCTTGAGCCAGCCGCCGAAAATCAGCAAGGCGACAATAACCCAAAAAGCGCTCAGGCCCATTGTTTTGCCCAGGATTTTCGGGCCGATGACATTGCCGTCCAATTGCTGCAAAACGAGGATAAGAATCGAAAACCACAGAGCCTGCACCGGATTGACGATGAAAATAATGAAAATACTGGGGATTGCGCCGATGAACGGGCCGAAATAGGGGATGATGTTCGTCACGCCCACAATCACGCTGATCAGCACCGGGTAAGGCAAAGAGAAGATCGACATGCAGATAAAACATAAAATCCCGACGATGGCGGAATCAAGAATTTTACCGAGAATGAAATTGGCAAAGGTATCGTTTGTGCGTTTGAAACCAGCCAGCAGCCAGTCGCCGCTGCTCTTGCTCAGGAAAGCGAAGATTATTTTTTTGATCTGAGCGCAAAAAATATCCTTATTAAACAGCACGTAAACCGAAACGATAAAGCCGATGACCAATTGCAGCAGGCCGGTCGTGACCCGGCGCGTCACGTCGTATATATTGGTGAGATTAGTCAGAGTGTTGAGAGTGCTATCCAGTATATTCTGCATTTCCTTAGCGATGATCAATATCTGCGAGTCGATATAAGGCCCCATGTCAGGGAAACGTTCTTTTGCGGCGTCCAGCAAACCTGACAATTGTTCCCAATATTGGGGAATATTGCCGGCCAGCGTTCCCATGCTGTTCACCAATTGCGGGATGAGGACGGCAAACATGATGAAAAGCAGCAAAATAGCGATGACATAGCTGCCGGCGACGGCTAATATCCGTTTCATTTTTGGCGAAACCTTCTGTTTAAACAGCTTGCTCAATAATTTTTCTTGAATTTTTACCAAAGGATTGAGCAGATAGGCCAAAATCAAAGCGTAAATTACCGGCGTTAAAAACTGCAGCAAATTATTTAAAGCGTCCAGTATGGCAGGCACGAAAGTCAGCACGTAATAAAACACCAAAACAGCCGCAATAACTAAAAACGCATAAATAGCAATAGTTGTGTAAGTTTTATTCCATTCAGGCCACATTAACCAACCCTCCTTATTTCAATTCTATTATCGTCACGCCGGTGTCGCCTTCGCCGAATTCACCCAGCCGAAAAGCGCCGACATGGGGATGGCGCCGTAAAAAATCGTGTACCGCGCCGCGCAGGGCGCCGGTGCCTTTGCCGTGAATGACGCTGACCTGATGAACTCCGGTCAGCACGGCGTCGTCCAGATATTTATCCAGCAATTCCAGCGCTTCCGCCGCCATTTTGCCGCGCAGATCGATTTCACTGCGCAAAGTGACGGCTTTGGCCAGACCGGCGCCCATGCCGCCGCGTATCGTCCGCCGCAAATGCTCCGGCGAGCGCGTCTCGTCACTCAGACGAATTTCCCTGAGCGGAACCGTCAGTTTCATAATGCCGGCTTGAATCAGGGCTTCGCCGTCCGAAGCCCAGCCGATAATCTGGCCCCGCTGCCTGAGATTCGGCAGATAAACCGTCAGGCCGGGCCGTATCTGCTCCGGCCGCGGGCCTTCCCTGTCATGGCCGGAAGTCTCCGCCAGCGTCTGCGCGTAACGCTTCAGTTTGGCGCGCGAACGGGCTACGGCTTCTTCCTGGGCCAGCCGTTCTTTTTTACGCGCCGCCTTGATCTCCTTCACCGCTTCTTCCGCTTCCTGCCGGGCGGCGCGAATGATTTCCGCCGCCTGCTCCCGCGCCCGCCGCGTTATTTCTTCC
>JAIRRL010000083.1 GCA_031255985.1 Gracilibacteraceae bacterium | reverse complement strand
TCACCTTTTTTAAATAAATATTATGAACAAAAATATACTGTAAATGATTTGGTTAAAAAATTTAATTCAAAAAAGAAATTGAATTATGTGTTCTTTTGGCAGCCTGATAAAAATTATTTGTCAACCAATTGTTTTAGCCAATGGCAAAAATCAAATTTCATTGTAGAAGGCAAACATTATAATTGTGCGGAACAATATATGATGGGACAAAAAGCATTAATTTTTAATGATTTAGAAACATTTGAAAAAATATTATCGGCGAATCATCCAAAACAAATGAAATCGCTTGGCCGGGAAGTAAAAAATTTTGATTCAAATGAATGGGATAATGTAAAATATTCAATTGTATTGAACGGAAACTTTTATAAATTCACTCAAAATGAAGAAATGTTAAAAATATTACTCTCAACTGGAGACAAAATATTAGTTGAAGCCAGCCCTTTTGATAAAATATGGGGTGTAGGTTTATCTGAAGATAATAAAAGCATAAACAATCCGAATTACTGGAAAGGACAGAATGTTTTAGGTTTTGCGTTAATGGAGGTAAGAGATGAAATTAAAAATATATAATTAAATTTGTGAAATATTACAAAAACATATTGTCTGGAAAATGAATTTGTGATAAAAACATACTGTTTAGCGTATTGGAATATGTTTTCTCATCCGACGTTCAGCCACGCCAGTTCGAGCGCCCGCTTGGAGTTGGCGATCACCAGTTCGGGATCTTCGCCCGGCCCCGGTTTTACCTCTATGCTGAGGACGGGCCGCTTTGCCTGATTCAGGTAGCCGATGGCAAGGAGTACGCGCAAATACTCGGTTATCTCGTCGATATCGTTTTCGCCGCCGGGATAGCCGAAGCGGGGGTGCTTGTCGCCATAGGCGGGGTCGAGTTTGTTTTTGATTACGGCATTGCCTATATGAGCGTGGTTGATATAATTTTTGACCGGAATGAGCGATTCAACCGGAGTTTCGCGCAGTTGGGGCAGATGGCTCAAATCCACCATCAGGCCAAAATTGGGGCAGACGGCGCTGATTTCCGCCGCGAAGCGCCGCACAAGTTCCACCGGGCCAAGCAAACTGCAATTATCAATATCGTAATCGAAAACTTCCAGCGAAACCCGCATGTTTCCTTTAGATTTCACATAAGCGCATAACTCGCGGGTGGAATCCGTCAGCGCCCTGTAGGCTTCTTCCTCCCGCCCTTTTTCAAAGCGGCCGCTCATAAAGCCAAAGCCCTGCGCCCCCAGCCTGTAGGCTTCGTCCACGCGCAGTTTTAGCTGTTCCAAGGCGGTTTTTCTGTTTTGCGCATTTAAATCGTTTAAATTTAAATTGCTGAGTTTCTGGGTCGGCATACCGCCGTAATAAAGATCGAGACGCGCGAGTTCCGCGATGGCGCGCGTCTCCGCCGCCGCCGCCTGATCATGAATCCAGGTCACTTCCACCGCTTCAAAAAAAGGATCCAGGGCGACCCGCCGCGTATATTCCGCGACCGGCCCCTCGCCGCGGATGGTGTCCGGATACGCCATAAACAGCACCAGGCCAACCTTCATGTACTTTCGCATTGGCTCGTTCATAATGCCATCCTCCATTCGCTTCAAATATTTTTTTGCCATAATGCGTAAAATATGCTATAATATGTTATGGAAAGCGGGCGCTGCGGATAAAAAGGATGACGCTTGCCGCGCCGCCGCTGTTTTCATTATAATAAAAACGCCGCTGTTTGTGAAATACTGATTAGGAATATGCCCTATTCCCGCCGCTGATATTATTTCCCTCTTGATATTTCTTTGATTCGGCGCTATGATGGTTCTGCGGGCGAGGTAATAAGCGCGGTAATAAGCGCGAATACAGCGCCTGGGGGAGGCGATTTGGCTTGCGGAGGAATAGGGGCTATGACTAAAACAAATGCTCTGCGTATTCTTGAAGCCGCCGGGGCGCCGTTCACGGCGCGGGAATACGACGCTGCGGACGGCGGAATTTCCGGTCTCGCCGTCGCGGCGAAAATCGGGCAGGCGCCGGAGCGGGTTTTTAAAACTTTGGTGACCGAGGGCAAAAACACCGGGCTGAACGTGTTCATAATTCCCGCCGGCGTCGAGCTTGACCTCAAAAAAGCGGCGGCGGCGGCGGGCGACAAGTATGTTGAGATGATTAAGGCGCGGGAACTCGAACCCAAAACAGGCTATATTCACGGCGGTTGTTCGCCGCTGGGCATGAAGAAGCGGTTCCCGACTTTCATCGACGAAACGGCCGAGCTTTACGATACGATAAACGTCAGCGGCGGACGCATCGGGTTGCAGGTCGAACTGGCGCCGGGCGACCTGGCCCGCCTGACAGACGCAAGGTTTTGTGATTTGTTTTAGTTCCCGCCTGAGCCCAGAGAGTAGGGGACGCCGCCTTCGGCGTCCCGTGTTCCCCGGTTCCCGCCTGAATTGAGAGCCTAGAGAGTAGGGGACGCCGCCTTCGGCGTCCCGGAAGCGAGAAAAGGATGGTAAATAATGCCAATTAGGATTGCCGACGATTTACCCGCCCGCAGCGTTTTAGAGCGGGAAAACATATTCGTGATGGGGGAGGATCGCGCCCTGCGGCAGGATATCCGGCCGCTGCGGATAGCTTTGCTGAACCTGATGCCCACCAAAATAGCGACAGAAACCCAATATTTACGGCTTTTGAGCAATTCGCCCCTGCAAGTTGACGTGACGCTGCTGCATACCAGTACGCATATATCCGCCAATGTGAGCGGCGAGCATTTGACCCAGTTTTACAAGACCTATCAGGACGTGCGGCGCGAGCGTTTTGACGGGCTGATTGTCACGGGGGCGCCGGTCGAGATGATGGAGTTCGAGGCGGTGGACTATTGGGACGAATTGACGGAAATCATGCGCTGGTCGCGGCAAAACGTGTTTTCCACCATGTTTGTCTGCTGGGGGGCGCAGGCGGCGCTGTACTATTTTTACGGTATCAAAAAACAGATTTTGCCGGAAAAAATGTTCGGCGTTTTTGCCCATCGCATTTTGCGCGAATCAAATAACCGCTTCCTGCGCGGTTTTGACGATTTGTTTCAAGTGCCGCACTCCCGCCACACCGGCGTCCGTTTTGAGGATGTGGCGGCCTGCCCCGGCCTGGAAGTTCTCGCTTCTTCGGAGGAAGCCGGCGTCTGCCTTATCACCGGCGGCGACGGGCGGCAGCTTTTTATCACCGGCCATCCCGAATACGACCCGCTGACGCTGAAAGCGGAATATGACCGGGACGTGAAGCGCGGGCTTCCGATCGCCGCGCCGAAAAACTATTTTCCCGGCGACGATCCGGCGCAGCCGCCGCTGGTGACCTGGCGCAGCCACGCTCATTTGCTCATGACGAACTGGCTGAATTACTATGTTTATCAGGACACCCCTTTTGACCTGGCCGACCTGACTCCGGGCTGAGGCGCGGAGCGCGGGGCGCGGGGGATCTGACGCGGAAAAAAGCGGAAAAAAGTTGATATTTTCCCCTTTTTTTGCTACAATAATATTCGCGCCGCCCGACGGTTCAGGGAGCGCCAAAAAAACGCCAGAGGAATTCGCCTGATGCCTGATAATACCGACAGCCAATTGGATATTTCTTTTGTGATACCCTGTTACAATTCCGCCGGCACGATCGCCGATGTGACCGCCCAAATCCTCGCAGCCATGAGCCAGCGCCCGGCATACAGTTTTGAAATCATTTTGGTCAACGACAATTGCAGGGACGCGACTTTCGCGGTGATTGAAAAATTAGCCGGCGAATATCCCTGCGTGAAAGGGATCTGCCTGAGCCGCAATTTCGGCCAGCACGGGGCGATTTTGGCCGGACTGGCTCAAAGCCGCGGCGCTTTGGCCCTGATGGCGGACGACGACGGCCAGACCCCCCTTGACGAATTGTTCAAGCTGATCGACAAACTGGAGGAGGGCTATGACGTTGTTTTCGCCTCCTACGGCCATAAAAAACACAGCGCCTTCCGCAATTTCGGCACCGCCGTCAACCTCTGGATGGCGCGGCTGCTCATCGGCAGGCCGAAAGATATTTTTCTCTCGTCTTTTTTCGTGGTTCGCCGCTTTATCGTAGATGAAATGCTGCGCTACTCAAACCCTTACCCCTACATCGCCGGACTCATTTTGCGGGCGACGCGGAATATTGCCAATGTGGAAGTCACGCACCGGGAGCGCATGGCGGGCGAGTCCAATTATACTTTTTTCAAACTGATCAAAATGTGGCTGAACGGGTTTACGGCTTTTTCGGTGAAACCGCTGCGTTTCGCCATAGTCGCCGGGGTGATTTTCGCTTTGTTCGGGTTCCTCCTGGGGGCGTACACCGTCGTCCACCGGCTCTTAAACCCGGCTGTGCCGCTGGGTTACAGCTCCATGATGGCGGTGCAGCTGTTTACCGGCGGCATGATCATGCTGATTTTGGGCATGGCCGGAGAATATATCGGCAGAATCTATATCAGCCTCAACAACGCTCCCCAGTACGTGGTGCGGGAGACAGTCAATATCGAAAAGGAATGAGGCGGCAAGATGAAATTCCTGCACCTTTCCGATTTACATATCGGAAAAACAGTCAACGGCTTCTCAATGCTTGACGAACAGCGCCATATTTTCAGGCAGATCACCGGATATGTAAAAAGCGAGCGGCCGGAGGCGGTCGTTATCGCGGGCGATGTGTACGACCGGGCGATTCCCGGCGTGGAGGCGGTGCGCCTTTTTGACGATTTTCTCACGGAGCTGGCGGGCGAGGCGGCGGCGGTTTTGCTTATTTCCGGCAATCACGATTCGCCGGAGCGGCTGAATTACGCGAGCCGTCTGCTCTCGGCCAAACGGCTGTATCTTTGCGGCGCTTTCGACGGCGCTCCCCGTAAAGTCACGCTCGGCGATGAATACGGCGATGTAAATTTTTGGCTGCTGCCGTTCATAAAACCGTCGCATTTTCGCGGCGCGGCGGACGGACAAAAGGCGGCAAACGGGCAAGAGACGGGGGACGGGCAAGAGACAGGGGACGGGCAAAATGCGGTGGACAGGCAAAATGCGGCGGACGGGCAAAAGGTTGAAACTTATGACGACGCGCTGGCCGCGGCTCTGGCCGGCGCCGGCGTTGATTACGCCGCCCGCAATGTGCTGGTGGCGCACCAGTTTTTCACGAAAACAGGCGTAACCCCCGCCCGTTCCGACTCGGAGCTGAACCCGGTCGGCGGGCTGGACGCCGTTGACGCAGCGGCGGTTGAAAAATTCGATTATGTCGCCCTCGGACATCTGCACGGCGCCCAGACGGTCGGCGCGGCTCATATCCGTTACGCCGGGTCGCCGCTGAAATATTCGTTTTCCGAACTGCGGCAGGAAAAATCCGTTACTCTTGTTGAGATCGGGCCGAAGGGCAATATCGGCGTCAAAACGCTTCCCCTCGCGCCGCTTCACGCCATGAGGGAAATCAAGGGCGAGCTTGCCGAACTGACGGGCGCCGC
>JAIRRL010000070.1 GCA_031255985.1 Gracilibacteraceae bacterium | reverse complement strand
CGGCGCAACGCTTCGGCTTCCGGATTATCCGAGCCGACCCCGACAAATTTTACCGCCAAAGCGTCGGTTTTCACGGCGTCAATCAGAGCCTGCAGATTGCTGCCGCGGCCGGAAACCAGAACTCCCGCTTTCAACTGTTTTGATTTTTTATTAATCTGCATGTTTCGCCTCATTCTTCATAAGCGACCCCCTCGCCCGGCGCCACGACGCCCAGCAAAGCCCAAGGCTCGCCCGCCGCCGTCAGGGCGTCCGTCAGAGCCGTCCGCTCCCCGGCCCGCGTTATGACGACATAGCCGATCCCCAGGTTAAAAGTCCGCCGCATCTCCGCTTCCGCTATCTTGCCCCGCTCCCGCAGCAGGCGAAAAACAGCCGGCTCTTTCCAGGCGCGCGGCCGCAAACGCGCTCCCAGTCCGGGCGGCAGGACGCGGGGGATGTTTTCGGTCAGGCCGCCGCCGGTTATATGCACCATCCCGGTAATATCAATCTGTTCCCGCAAAGAGAGGACAGTGCGGGCGTAAATCCGCGTGGGAACAAGCAGTTCTTCGCCGATAGAGCGCGTCAGGCCGGCCGGTGTTTCCCCGTAGGATTGGGGCGGGAAAACGCGGCGGGCCAGAGAAAAACCGTTGCTGTGCAGACCGCTGGCATAAAGGCCGAAAATCAAGTCGCCCGCGCGGATCCGCGAGCCGTCAATCAGGCGATCCCGGTTGACGATGCCGACGGCAAACCCGGCGATATCATATTCATCCGGCGCGTAAAACCCGGGCATTTCCGCCGTCTCCCCGCCCAGGAGAGCGCACCCCGCCAGGCGGCAGCCTTCCGCCACCCCGGCTACGACAGCCGCCGCGCGGTCGGGATCCAAACGGCCGACCGCCAGATAGTCCAGAAAAAACAGCGGTTCGGCCCCATGGGTCAAAACATCGTTGACGCACATGGCGACAGCGTCCTGCCCTATCGTCTCATGCCGGTTCAAATCAAAAGCTACCCGCAATTTAGTGCCGACGCCGTCCGTGCCGGCGACAAGCACCGGATCAGGATACCGGGCCAGATCCGGCGCGAACAGCCCGCCGAAGCCGCCCAATTCGCTCAGGACGCCGGGCCGGCGCGTAAGAGCCGCGGCGGGCTTCATTTTTTCCACCGCCTGCGCCCCGGCCGCAATGTTTACGCCCGCCTCCCGATAAGTGAGTCCTTTTTCTTCCGCCATATGCCCATCGCCCTCAATTATTTGTAAATATTTTCCAAATCGTTTTTGCTCTGCTCGCCCGGAGGCGGATCGGGGTAACGGCCGCTGAAACAAGCCGTGCAGTAATCCCGGTTCCGCAACGCGGCGCGCAAACCCGCTTCCGAAAGATAATACAGACTGTCCGCGCCGATAAAGCGCCGGATCCCGTCCACATCCATCTGGTTGGCGATGAGCCTTTCTCTTTCCGCCGTATCGATGCCGTAATAACATGAATGACGGACGGGCGGCGAACCGATCAGCATATGCACCTCCCGCGCCCCGCAATGCCGCACCAGCTGAATCAGTTTCAGGCTTGTCGTGCCGCGCACCAGCGAGTCGTCCACCATGACCACGCTTTTGCCGCGCAGAATACGCTCGTTGCCGTTCAGCTTAATGCGCACGGAATTCTCCCGCATTTCCTGGGTCGGCTGGATAAAAGTACGTCCCACATAGCGGTTTTTCATCAGCCCTTCGGCAAAATGACGGCCCGTAACCTGAGCATAGCCGAGCGCCGCCGGCGTACCGGAATCCGGCACCGGAATCACCAAGTCCGCCTCCAGCGGATACTCCCGCGCCAACTGCCGTCCCATGCGGAAGCGGCTTTCCCAGACATTGATCTCGTCCATAGTGCTGTCGGGCCGCGCGAGGTAAATATATTCAAACGAACAATGAGCCGTTTCGCCCCCGACCGGGCCCTGGCGGAAAGACAGGCCGTCGGCGCTGATGGTCGCCACTTCCCCTGGCCGCAGGTCGCGGACGAATTCCGCGCCGATAACGTCGAGAGCGCAGCTTTCGGAAGCGAAGCAATACCGTCCTTCCAGGACGCCGACGCAAAGAGGGCGAATACCGTAAGGATCGCGCGCGCCGATGATCTTGCCGTCGCCCATAACCAGGAGGGCGTAAGCGCCGCGGATATCCATCATCGTTTTTATCACGGCGTCTTCCAGACCGTCGCGTTTATAGCCGGCGATCAGATTCAGGATGATTTCGCTGTCCGTCGTCGAGTGAAAAACAACCCCCCGCTGACACAATTCATCTCTTAAGCGAGCCGCGTTGGTCAAATTGCCGTTATGAGCCAGAGCCATCATCCCATGCTGAAAATGGACGACGAGCGGCTGCGCGTTCGCTAAAAGGCTTGAACCGGTGGTCGAATAGCGCACGTGACCGACGGCCATCTTGCCCCGCAAGCCGGAGATCAGAGCGTCGTCGGCGAATACTTCCGCTACCAGACCCATCGCCTTATGCACTTTGATATTGCGCCCGTCCGAAACGGCGATGCCCGCGCTTTCCTGGCCGCGGTGCTGCAAGGCGTACAACCCGAAATAAGTGAGCCGGGCCGTATCTTGTTCCGGGGCGTAAACGCCGAATACCCCACATTCTTCCCGTGGCTTATCGTTATCCATTACTTAATAACCTCAAAAGAATAGCGTGAACTTCAGTGCATCAGATTCCCCAGCGCGTTTTCATAGGCCGCGCGGCAGCGCTTCCGTTCCGCTGCCAAGACGGGAGCGCCGCGCAAAGCGACAGTCAGAGTTTCGCCGCCAGTGACCCCCACGCAGGCAAGCGGCTGCTCCCACGCCGCCGCCAGCGCCGTCAATTCCCGCTCCGCTTCAGGCGCCGCCGTCAGGATATAGCGGCCCGGCCCCTCGCCAAAAAGCGCGGCCAAAATATCGTCCGCCGGCAAATCCACCGTGGCCCCGGTACGGACGGCCATCTCCGTCAACGCCACGGCGAAGCCGCCCTCCGCAATATCGTGCGCCGCTGTGAGCAACCTTTTTTCCTGCGCCGCCAGAACAAAATCCAGCCTTTTTTTCAAAGCGGGAAGATCCAGCGGCGGCAGGACGCCGCCGACAAGCCCCTCAAACTGGCTCATGTATTCGGAACCGGCCAGCAGACCCTCCGCCGGCCCCAGCAGAAACACTTTCTCCCCCGCCAGCGGGAAAGCCGCCGGACACAGCGAGCAGATATTCTCCAGCAAACCCACCATCCCGATCATCGGCGTCGGATATATCGCCCGTTCCGGCGTTTCATTGTAAAAGCTCACGTTCCCGCCGGTTACAGGCGTGCCGAACGCGGCGCAAGCCGCCGCCACCCCCGCGCAAGCCTGTTCAAACTGCCAGAAAATCTCCGGATTTTCCGGATTGCCAAAATTCAGGCAATCGGTAACGCCAAGCGGCAGGGCGCCCACGCAGGCGATGTTTTGCGCCGCCTCCGCCACCGCCCAGGCGCCGCCATAAAAAGGATCCATATAAGTCAGGCGGCTGTTGCAATCCGTCGTCAGCGCAACGCCGCGCCGCCCGCCGCGCACCCGGACGACGGCCGCGTCCCCTCCCGGCGGAACCGCCGTATTCGTCCCCACCTGATGATCATATTGCCGATATATCCACGCTTTGCTGGCAATGGTAGGATTTGCCAGCAAAGCGAGCAAAGTCGCCGCCGCCGGTTGACGCAATTGACGGCCGCGCAAATCCACAGCTCGCAACTCGGCAATATAGGCCGGTTCCGCCGCCTGGCGCCGGTAAACCGGCGCCTCGTCCGTCAAAGCGGCCACGGGAATGGCCGCGACCGTCCGGCCCTGTTCCGTCACGCGCAGCAAGCCGTCCTCTGTTACCCGGCCGATTGTTGCCGCTTCCAGACCCCAGCGCGTCAGCACTTCCTCCACCTGAGCCTCGCGGCCGGCGCGCGGCACGACCAGCATACGCTCCTGCGACTCGGAAAGCATGACTTCATACGGCGTCATCCCCGTTTCCCGCCGCGGAACCAAATCCACATTGATTTCAACGCCGCTGCCGCCCCGCCCGGCCATTTCCGCGGCAGAGCAAGTCAAGCCCGCCGCGCCCATGTCCTGGATACCGATGAGAACCCCGGCCTGAATCAGCTCCAGACAAGCTTCCAGCAGCAGTTTTTCCATAAAGGGATCGCCGACCTGCACGGCGGAGCGGCGGGATTCCGACTCCGCCGTCAATTCCACGGAGGCGAAAGTCGCGCCGTGAATTCCGTCCCGGCCCGTGCGCGCCCCGACAATCATCACCGGATTGCCTGCTCCTCTGGCCGCCCCTCTGGCGATGTCCTCCCGCCGTAAAATGCCCGCCGCCATAACGTTGACGAGCGGATTCCCGCTGAAAGCCGGGTCAAAATAAACATCGCCGCCTACGGTCGGAATCCCGATGGAATTGCCGTATCCGCCGATGCCTTGCGTTACGCCGCGCAAAAGCAATTTATTCTTTTCCTCCGTCAGCGGGCCGAAGCGCAATGCGTCCAGCACGGCTACCGGCCGCGCTCCCATGGTGAAAATATCGCGCAAAATGCCGCCTACGCCCGTAGCCGCCCCCTGGTACGGTTCGATCGCCGAAGGATGATTATGCGATTCCATCTTAAAGGCAAGGGCCAGGCCATCGCCGATGTCGAGAATCCCGGCGTTTTCCCCCGGCCCTTGCAAGACGCGCGGCCCTGCCGTCGGAAATTTACGCAAAACCGGCTTCGATGTTTTATACGAACAGTGTTCCGACCACATGACGGAAAAAATGCCGACTTCCAGGTAATTCGGTTCCCGGCCGAGCCGGGCGGTTATCCGGGCGTATTCATCGTCCGCGAGACCCATGCCGCGCCAGACTTCAGGCTTCATGCTATTCTTCCTTTCCGGTGAGAATGGAGCGGAATACGCCTCTGCCGTCCTCGCCGCCGATCAGCTGTTCAACGGCCCGCTCCGGATGCGGCATCATGCCCAGGACGTTGCCCGCGCGGTTTCTGACGCCGGATATATTAGCCAAAGAACCGTTCGGGTTGCCGGCCCCGGTCGCCGCCCCGTCTTCGGTCACATAACGAAAAACGACGCGGCCTTCTTCTTCCAGCTCCCGCAGCCCCGCCGCGTCTATATAATAATTGCCTTCCCCGTGATTTATGGGTACGGATATGATCTGCCCCGGCGCGTAGGCGCGGGTGAAGGCCGTCGCCGCGTTTTCCACTCGCAGATATTGCGGCGCGCAGATAAAACAAAGACCGGAGTTTCGCAGCAAAGCCCCCGGCAGCAAACCACATTCTGTCAAAATCTGGAATCCGTTGCAGATCCCCCAGACAAGCCCGCCTTCCCGCGCATGACGGATAACGTCCGGCATAACGGGCGAAAAACGGGCGATAGCGCCCGCGCGCAGATAATCGCCGTAAGAAAAACCGCCCGGCAGCACTACGAGGTCATAGCCGCGCACGGACGTTTCCTGATGCCAGATCATTTCCGCCGCCGCGCCCATGACCCGCCACGCTTCCAAACAGTCGGTCTCGCAGTTGGAGCCGGGAAAACGCACGATTCCGATTTTCACAGCCGTTCCTCCAAGGAAAAGGCGTATTCCTCAATCACGGGATTGGATAGCACTTTACCGCAGATTTCCTCCAGCGCCGCCTCCTGTTCCGCCCGGCTCAGACCGTCCGTCAAAGTCACTTCCAGGTATTTGCCGACGCGCACGGCTTCCACCGGATGCCCCATCTGCCGCAGCGCTTTTTCCACCGCGCCGCCCTGGGGATCAAGGATGCTTTTTTTCAGCGTCACTTTCACGTAAGCCTCAGACATTTTCCAGCGCCTCCCGCAGCCGGGCGTACACTTCGGCGTATGCTTCCTCCGCCTTGCCCAGATCACGGCGAAAACGGTCCTTGTCAAGTTTTTCCCCGGTTTCCCGATCCCAGAAACGGCAAGTATCGGGAGAAATCTCGTCGCCGAGCAGCACATGCCCTTCCCAAACGCCGAATTCCAATTTATAGTCAACCAAGGTGACGCCGGCTTTTTCCCAGACGACGCGCATCAACTCGTTCACACGCAGCGCCACGCGGCGCATATCATCCAGCTGCTGCTGCGTCGCCCAGCCCAGAGCAAGGGCGTGCGTATCGTTCACCATCGGATCGCCCAGCTCGTCGTCTTTATAGTACAGCTCAAAAACGGTTTTTTTCAAAGTGTAGCCTTCTTCTTTGCCCACGCGGCGCGAAAGGCTGCCTGCCACCACATTGCGCACGACTATTTCCAGCGGTATCATGTCCAGACGGCGCACAATCTGCTCCCTGTCGCTGAGAAGTTTGACAAAATGGGTTTCCACCCCGTTGTTTTCCAGGTACTCAAACAGCAGAGCCGACATCTTGTTGTTCACAACGCCCTTATCCTCGATCGTGCCGTGTTTCTGGCCGTTAAACGCCGTCGCGTCGTCCTTGTACTCAATCCAGTAATAATTGTGATCCGTCGTGTCATAAACCTTCTTTGCCTTACCTTCATAGCGCAGCGCCAGTTTTTCCATTTTGATGCACCCTCCTGCAGTCCGCATTGCGTTTCACCCTTATCTCGCCGGAAACCGTCACGAAACAGGCCCCTCCGCCCGTCTCAAGCTTTGGATTCTGTAAGGCCCGCCCGGCGGAATATTTCATCCACCTGAGCCGTATGGTACGCATAGTCAAAAAGCGCCTTTATCTCCTCCCCGCTCAAGCGTTGCGCGATCTCCGCGTCCGCCAGGGCGTAATCGCAAAAAGAACTTTGGTTTTCCCAGGCCGCCATGGCGTTTTTCTGTGTCAGCGCATAAGCGTCTTCGCGGCTCAAACCCTTATCAACAAGGGCCAGCATGAGCCGCTGCGAAAAAATCAGCCCGTGGGTTTTTTCAATATTCGCTTGCATCTGCTCCGGATAAACGCGCAAACCGCGGATCAGCGCGGTTGTTTTCGCCAGCATATAATCCAGGGCGATCGTCGCGTCCGGCAGTATAACCCGCTCCGCCGAAGAATGGGAAATATCGCGTTCATGCCACAGAGCCACGTTTTCCAGCGCCGTAAGCGCATAGCCGCGCAAAAGGCGGGCCATGCCGCAGATTCGCTCGCCCGTGATCGGATTTTTTTTGTGGGGCATGGCCGAAGACCCTTTTTGGCCTTTGGAAAAACTTTCCTCGACTTCCCCTATGTCCGTCCGCTGCAGATTGCGCAGTTCCGTCGCGATTTTCTCCAGCGTCGCGCCGATGCCGGCCAGAGTCATGACAAAAAAAGCATGACGATCCCGCTGGATTATCTGAGTGGACACCGGCGCCGCGTTCAGGCCGAGCGTCCGGCAAACATGCTCTTCCACGCGGGGATCCACATTGGCGAATGTGCCGACGGCGCCGGAAATCTTGCCGGTCCGGATGTCCTCGCGCGCGTGAACCAGGCGCTCCCGCTGCCGCTTCATTTCGCAGAACCAGAGCGCGAATTTAAGGCCGAAAGTGACGGGTTCGGCGTGGATGCCGTGCGTCCGCCCTATTTGCAATGTATATTTATGCGCCAGCGCCTGTTCCCGCAAAGCGGCGGCCAGTTCGTCCAGGCGGCCGAGCAGAATGTCCGCTGCGGCGGTGAGTTGCAAAGCCAACGCCGTGTCAAGCACGTCGGAACTGGTCAGACCCAAATGGATATATTTGGCATCGTCGCCGACATATTCGGCCACATTGGTCGTAAAGGCCAGCACGTCATGATTGGTCGTTTTTTCTATTTCCTGTACGCGCTCCCAGGAAAAAGCGGCTTTTGCCTTGATGTTCTCCAGCGCCGCCGCCGGTACGCGGCCGAGACGCGCCCAGCCCTCGCAGGCGGCTATTTCGATGCGCAACCAGAGTTGGAGGCGGTATTCGTCCGTCCAGACGCGCCCCATTTCCGGCAAAGTATATCGTTTTATCACGGTTTCGCTCCGTTTCGCCGCGCGGCCAGCGCCCGGTCTTTTTCCTCAACCGCCGCCGCCTGAGCGGTTCGGTGGGCGGCGAGCGCGGTTCGCAGTTCCGGCCGGCCGGCCGCCAGTATTTGCACGGCCAGCAGGGCCGCGTTTTTTGCTCCGTTGATGCCTACCGCCGCCACCGGTATGCCCGGCGGCATTTGCACGGTGGCGTAAAGAGCGTCCACTCCGGCCAGCGCCCCGCTTTGGATCGGAACGCCGATAACCGGCAGCGTCACTGCCCCCGCGATTACGCCGGCCAAATGGGCCGCCATTCCCGCCGCGGCGATGATCACCTGCCCGCCGCCCGCCGCGAACGCCTCCGCCCAAGCCACGGTGCGCCCCAGCGTCCGGTGCGCCGACGAAACCTTCACCTCGAAATCTACGCCAAATTCCTCCAGCGTCCGCGCGGCTTCTTCCATGACCCCGTAGTCAGAGTCACTGCCCATGATAATGCCGACCGCCGCCATAATCAACCTCCAATTCAGTTCATACCTCTCTCCCCTGCGTCAACTCTATTTTACTGAAAAAAAGGGCGCAGGTCAAGTTGAGACGCCGCCTGTGAGCCGGAAAATTTTGAGAAAACACTTACTGTGTATATTCGCAGGCACATGGAAAAAAGCATAAAAAGAAAAACACGCCGATCCGAAAAAGGACGACGGGGCGGCGTTTTCCCGGCTTGACAAGCTGACGGCGGCGCGGCGCGGCGCGGGCTGCGTTATCTGTATGTATGACAGACTGGCGGCGCTCACGCGGGATGTGATGATTGTGCCGGTCGGAATGATTTAAAATTCGCTTTTCATAAGCCCTCTATCGTCCTCATCGCCAGAATCACGCGTTCGATTAATTCGTCCAGTTCCCATCCTAACATGTCCGCGCCGGTTTTTATAATCTCGCGTGAACACCCCGCCGCGAAACTTTTATCCTTATATTTTTTCTTCACGCTTTTGACTTCCAAGTCCTGAACGCTTTTGGACGGGCGCATGATTGCCGCCGCCCCGATTAAACCGGTAAGTTCGTCTGTAGCGAACAGGATTTTCTCCATAATATGCAACGGTTCATGCGCCGTGGACGTGACGCCCCAACCGTGGCTCATCGCGGCGCGGATAATGCTTTCGTCCACATTGTTTGCCCGCAGCAGTTCCTCGCCTTTGACGCAGTGCTGTTCCGGGTATTCCTCAAAATCAACGTCATGCAAAAGCCCCACAACCGCCCAATATTCGACGTTTTCAGGCTCATATTCGCTTGCGAAGTAACGCATGACGCCGCTGACCACTTTGGCGTGATGCAAATGGAATGATTCCTTATTATATTTTTCAAGAATTGCTTGCGCCTGTTCGAGCGTCGGCGTCATAGATGCCATAATCTCACCCCGTTTAATAAAATATATCCGCATTGCTGATCATACTAGAAATTCCGAATAAAATCAACAGAAAAAAGTTCTTCATCAAGATTAGAACTCAAGCTCAACATGGACGCCATCCTCGGTGAGACAAACAACAGGGGCGAACTGTACCCCCTTGTTTCCTCCCGGTTGATTTCCTCAAAGATTCGTCGCCATAAAAATGGGGTCGGTTCCGGTGATGTACTTGGCGATGGTTTCCATGTGCCAGATATGGTTTTCACCGCGCCACGTTTTGCCTTCAATCGCAAGGATATGGAAAGGCGCGATCCGATAATCGTCAAGACTTTTT
>JAIRRL010000064.1 GCA_031255985.1 Gracilibacteraceae bacterium | reverse complement strand
GGGGCACGCTGATCGGCGCGCCGGAAAATTGAACCGGCGGCAGAGTGATTTTCTGGTTGGACAGATTCAGACGAGAAATCAGGGTCAGGCCGGCGAGGGAGGAAATATCGCCGTAAACTCTCGCGTTAGCAATATTAAGATAAATTATACCGGTTCTTCCCGCCAAGGCGGCAAGATCACCCTCCATGTCGCCTCTCAACCATATAGCGTTCAAATTGCTCATAGCGGCGATTGTTGCCGTATCGCCGGAAGCCGTACCAATGTTAAGATGATGTAAACCGGTCAGAGGCAGCAAGGCGGTTAAATTTCCCTCAACGGCGCCAGAACTCAGCCCGATATAGCGCAGTTTGGTTAATCCGGTCAGGGCTGATAGATTGCCTCTAATCCGATGTCTGCCGTCCGGGATGGTGTCCAGCCATAGTTCTTCAAGATCAGTCATGCCGCCGAGGGAGGCGATATCTCCCTCCACAGGCGTCCCGCTTAACTGAAGTTTGACCATATCAGTCAAACCGGCGATATCTGCCAAGTCGCCGCTCACCCCGGTCCAGCCCAAATCCAATTCCGTCAGGTTCGTCATATTGGCGAGAGCGGCAATACCGCCGACAATCTTCTGGTTGCCGTCCGGATGCTCAGTATACCCATTGTTATATACTGTCCATTGCAGATTAAGCTCGGTCAAGCCGGTCAGAACGCTGAGGGAGGCGATATCCCCCTCCACATTGGGAGAGCCTATCCGCAGTTCGGTCAAAGCGCTGAGAGCAGCGAGCGCCGATAAATTCCCCGTTACGTTTGTATCATCAAAATTAATCCCGCTCAAACCAACCAGGTATTGGATACCAGTCCAATCGGTAAACTCGCTCTGCCCGGCCAGGGAAAGCTGTCCGCTTATGCCCGCCAGCTCCGCCGCGCTTGGCGTGTAGGCGTTTTTATCCTGATTGCCCAACCCTTGGGCCACCCAATTCGCCAAAAGCGGATCTGGAAAAATCTGGGCTATAGTGACGGAAGAACCGTCCGGGGCTATCCCGTCCGCGTACAGGGCGGCGGGAAAAAGCGGCGCGGCGGACAGCAGCAGCGCCAGAGTCAGGAGAGAGAGGATTCCCGCCATCTTCGGTCTGGTCATAAGTACTTGCCGTTCGTTCATGGTAATGTTTCTCCTTTTCGTTTTTCGCACATATAAGGTCGCCTCCTAAAAACGCTGTTCGTCGCCTCACTCCCTCCGCGCCCCGTACCGCCCTCGAAAAACATGCCGCGTATTTTCCGGCAATTATTATTGAGTTTCCCTTCCGCGAGCCGTAGGCCGCGCGAAGACGGCGGGAGCTGATGTAACATAATATATGAATTGTTACACGATCCGAAACCTTTGCGGGACAAGGGCAATAAGGAAACGAAAAAAAGAGCGAAGCGCGTTGCGGCGGAAAAAAATCAAAAAAGGAGGTTGGGAAGGCGGGAAAATTAAAAGAAAGCGCCCTATGTAACATTTCATATAAAGTGTTACATGGACGCGTTGCAATTACCTGGAGTTAACCTGGCGTTATTAACATGATTATATCACAAATTAGTCCCGCGGAGACAACAAAAACGAAAAAAATGATTTTCCCCCCAAAATATTTATTTTGAGGCTTCATCAGGATGTGTGGAAACATTACCGCCCCAAATGCCCTTTCCCGGGCTTTATGCCGCTGAGGACTCCGCTGTCAAGCGGTCGTGGAACAAACCTGATTACAATATGCCGGTAGCCTGGGAATTGCAATGCGGCAGTCAGAGTTTCTTCCACCCATCCTGATGAAGAGCCAAAGATTTTCAGGAATTTTTGCGGGATTTCAGGTTTCATACAATTCATCAAGAGTAATCAGCCTTAGAGCGGCGGCTATGCTTTTCAAAGCCGCGTCAAAATGATATAATATAATACAGATGACGATTCGGGCGCGCGCGCCGTTTGAGCGGAGGGGATATTTTTGAGCAAAAAAATTATTTTCAGCGGGATGAGACCGACGGGGTCTCTGCACATCGGCCATCTGAGCGTTGTGCAAAACTGGGCGGCCCGTCAGGATGAATATGAGTGCTATTACGCCGTGGTGGACTGGCACGCCCTGACGACCGGGTTTGAGGATAAAATACCGCTGCGAGAGCTTGCGCGCTCCATTACGCTGGACTGGCTCAGCGTCGGTTTGGATCCGGAAAAATGCTCTATTTTTGTCCAGTCCGCCGTAAAAGAACACGCGGAACTGCATCTGCTTTTTTCCATGTTCACGCCCCTGTCCTGGCTGGAGCGGGTGCCGACTTACAAAGACCAGCTTCAGCAGCTTGGGCGCGACGGCAAAGATTTGCGCATGTACGGGTTTTTGGGCTATCCGCTGCTGCAGGCCGCCGATATCCTGGCTTACCGGGCCGAGGCCGTGCCGGTGGGCGAGGATCAATTGCCCCATATAGAGTTCTGCCGGGAAGTGGCTCGCCGCTTCAACCATTTGTACGGGCCGCTGTTTCCGGAACCGCAGGCTCTTGTGGGCAAGACGCCGCTTTTGCCGGGAGTGGACGGGCGCAAAATGAGCAAAAGTTACAATAATTCCATCGCCATAACCGCTTCTCCGGCGGAGATAGCGGCGCAGACGCGGCAAATGGTCACAGATCCAGCCAGGGTGCGCAAGGACGATCCCGGCCACCCGGAAGTATGCGTCGCCCATAAGTTTCATAAAATATATTCCGCCGACCGGATAACGGAGCTGGAAGCGGATTGCCGGGCGGGGCGCGTCGGCTGCGCCGTCTGCAAAAAAGAACTGGCCGCCGCTATCGACCGGGTGCTGGCGCCTTATCGCGAGCGCCGCGCTTACTGGGAGGAAGGAGACCGGGTCGAGCGGGTGCTGGCGGCCGGCCAGGAAAAAGCGCGGGCGGCGGCGGCCGAAACCCTGCGGGCCACGCGAGCCGCCATAGGCTTGTAATCCCGCTGCCCGTATGTTATAGTTATGTCAGGCCGGACATTAACCGGCCGATAGCTGTCTGACAACCGGTCGACTTGACCGTCAGCCGGCTTGACGGCCGACCGGCGTCCAACTGATTGGAACCCAACTGACTGACGGAGACTCAGCGATGATTTATGATACGGTTATTATCGGCGCCGGGCCGGCCGGCCTGACAGCGGCGATATACGCCGCCCGCGGCGATCTGCGGGTTCTGACCATAGATGCGGTCGCGCCGGGCGGTCAGGCGGCGCTGACGGAGCGGATCGACAATTATCCCGGTTTTCCCCAAGGGATAAACGGTTACGAATTGACGCAAAATTTTTATCGCCAGGCGGAGAGAATGGGGGCTGAGTTCCTCACGGCGACGGCGGCGCGCGGCCTGGAAACGGACGGGGAGCTGAAACTCGTTCTTACCGACGCCCAGCCCGTCAAAGCGAAGACCGTGCTGCTCGCCACGGGCGCCAGGCAGCGCAAACTGAACATTCCGGGAGAGAACAAATTCCTCGGCCGGGGTGTTTCCTACTGCGCCGTTTGTGACGGGCCGTTTTTCAAAAATAAGCGCCTCGCCGTTATCGGCGGCGGCAACGCGGCGGTGGAGGAAGCTTTTTATTTGACCCGCTTTGCCCGGCAGGTCACCCTCATCCACCGCCGGAACGAATTTCGCGCTGATCAGGCCGCTTTGGCCGAAGCCCGTAGCGCGGCGAACCTGGATTTCCTGACGCCGTGGATGGCGGCGGAAATCCAGGGCGACAAGCGGGTGGAAGGATTGAGCCTTGTCCGGGCCGAAACCGGCGAACGCAAAACGCTGCCGGTGGACGGGGTTTTTATTTACGCCGGGGTCGAGCCGCGGCTGGATTTCCCGACGCCGGATCTGCGGAAAAATCCCGCCGGCTATATCGTCACGGACGGCTTCGCCCGCACGAGCATCGACGGGGTTTTCGCGGCGGGCGACGCGCGCGACACGCCGTTCCGGCAAGTGGCGACGGCGGTCGGCGACGGGGCGCTTGCCGCCAGGGAAATAGCGCGCCGTCTCGGCCCGGCCCAGCGGGAGGGCTGAGAGCATGAGATTCAATTCGCGCGACACTTTTGTCACTTACGGCCTGATCGCCGTTTGCGCCTTCATGTTTATTCTGCTGACTTTCGCCGGCGGTTCGTCCAACGTGCGGACGCTCGTCCGTTTTGGGGCGAGCGTCACCGACTTGGTGCAGGACAGAGGCGAATATTGGCGCCTTTTTACCTGTATGTTCCTCCATAGCGGGGTTATGCATATTTTATTTAATTCTTACGCCCTTTTGGCTTTGGGGCGGCAGGCGGAAATTCTGTTCGGCCACGGCCGTTTTCTGATAATTTATTTTGGCGCGGGCCTGTGCGGTTCCTGGCTCAGTTTTTTTCTCCACCGGCATGAAACAATGGTGTCGGTCGGCGCTTCCGGCGCGGTGTTCGGCGTTTTAGGGGCGCTGATCGCTTACGGCTGGCGCGACCGCGCTTTTTGGCGCTCCGGTATTTTGCAGAATTTTCTAATAATTGCGGCCATAAACTTGTTTATCGGGATAATGATGCCCAGAATTGATAACAGCGCCCATTTGGGCGGACTGATCGCGGGCATCATCCTGGGCGCCCTGCTCCGCCGCCGTATTTTTCCTCCCATCCGGCGGGTTGATTGGAGCAACGATTGGGGAGACGACCGGTGAGGGCTGCCGGCAAGGACGTCCGCCGGCTCCTGCGCCGGCGCGAGCGCGTCGTTCATTACTTGATCGTTTTGATCTTCGTTATGATCGCCGGGCGGCTCTTTTATTTGCAGGTGATCGACGACAAAAATATCCGGCGGGAGGCGGAAGAACTGCGCCAGGCGTCTCGGATCGCCGTGGTGGGGCGCGGCGCGATTGTGGACGCTCAGAATAATATTTTGGCCAAAAGCATCCGCTCTTACGACGTCTTCGTCGATCCGGCATATTTGCGCCGCTACCTGAGGGGAAGTTTCAACGACCGCGGTCTGACGGTAGATGGATTGGCCGAGGGGTTGGCCGTCATCCTTGAAATGGAAAAAGAAGAAATATTAACCAAGTTGCAAGCGGAAGGAGAATACGTTCCGCTGATCAAGCAAGCGCCGACGGAGGTCGCCGATAAATTGCGCCAGGTGGATCAAACTTTGCTGGGCATGAAAATTGAGGCGAAGGACGAAAACGGCGAAAAGGACGGGAGCGGCGGGAGCGCTGAGAGCGGCGAAAACGGTGAAGACAGCGAAAGCGGCGAAGACGCTGAAAACGCTGAAAAAGAGAAAAAAGAGAAATTAAATCTGCTCAATATCGGCTTTGGGGTGACGCCCTCATATAAGCGGCATTATCCGATGGGCAGTCTCGGCGCGGGCGTCGTGGGCTTTGTCAAAGACGACGGCAACGGCGCGGCGGGCGTTGAGGCTTATTATAACGAAATCCTGAACGGACGAACCGGGCCGGACAGTGATTTGCCGCTCATAAACGGCGCCTATTCCCTCCGCCTGACTTTGGACGCGACGATCCAGCATTTGCTGGAAAAAGAACTGGACATAGCGATGGAGGAATGTAACCCGCTCAGAGCCTGCGGCCTGGCGATCGACCCCATGAGCGGCAGGATTTTGGCCAGCGCTTCTCGCCCGACCTTTGATCCGGCTGAATTTGCCGGCACGGATCCGGAAAACTACCGCAATCTCCCGACCAGCATGACTTACGAGCCAGGCTCCACCTTCAAAATCATTACGGCCGCTATGGCAATCGAGGAACAGATCGTGTCAAACGACCGTTTGTTCAGCGATCCGGGCTTTTTGACCATCGGCCCGGATACCATCAGGAACTGGGATTCTGATATCACCGCCCACGGCGACATAACGCTGGCCAGGGCCATGCTGGACTCGTCCAACGTCGTTTTCGGCCAAGTCGGCATGTTGATCGGGCGGGACTTGTTCCGCCTTTATCTCCAGGCTTTCGGCTTCGGCGAGCGTACCGGCGTGGATTTGGGCGGCGAGGAACGGGGTATGTTGGTAAAATATGACAACATACGCAATATCGACATGGCGACCATGGCTTTTGGCCAGGCTAATCTGACGACGCCGCTGCAATTGCTCTCCGCCGCCTGCGCCGTCGCTAACGGCGGCTATCTTTACCAGCCTTATATTCTGGACGCGGTGCTGGACGACGGCGGGCAGCCGCTGCGGCAAACGGCGCCGGAAGTCAAGCGGCAGGTGATTTCCGCTACGACGGCCAAAGAGGTCATGGCTATGTTGGAGCAGGTGGTGGAAAACGGTACCGGCAGCCGGGTGAGAATTCCCGGCATCCGCGTGGCCGGCAAAACCGGCACGGCCCAGAAAATTGACCCGGTCAGCGGCCAGTACCTGGAATCCGATTACATCGTTTCTTTTATGGCTATTGCCCCGGCGGAGAATCCCCGCATCGCCGTTTTGTTCGTCATCGACTCGCCCCAGGGCGTCAAACCGCAAGGGAGCGCGCTGGCGGGGCCGCGGGTGAAAAACATTCTGGAAGGAGCCTTGCAATATTACGGCATCCCGGTTGACGGGAGTACGCCGGACGCTTTGGACGACTGGCTGTACACGACGCCCGGAGTTACCGGCCCTCTCGCCCTGAGCGAGACCTTCCCGCTGGCGGAACCTCCCGCTCCGCCGGGGGAAGGGGAAGTGGCGGTTCCCTCTCTCATCGGCCTGACAATGAAACAGGTCGGGGAAAGGCTGGCTGAAACCGAGCTGCTCTACCGCTTCCGGGGCAGCGGCCTGGCGGTGGAGCAGTTCCCGGCCGCCGGCGCGATCGTCAACCGCGGCGACGTGGTGGAAGTGATGTTCGGACAATAAACGCTGTCCGCCGCGGGTAGTATTCCCTGCGGGCGCCGGGGATAAGAGGGGGTGAACGGTAACTACCGCTATGCTCAGAGGGAAAAAAACGCGAATCCGGCCTTTGGAAATAGACGATCTGGAACAGCTTTACCGTTGGTACGGCGATCCTGTCTTTGCCCTGGCGGTGAGCGGCGGTTGGCCGCCGGCGTCGTTTTTGCGCCGCGAGGAAATAGAGGCCCGTTTTTACGAGGAAGATCCGAACCGCTACGCCATAGTGGACGGCGCGGATGAACTGATCGGCACGGTCGGATTTGACCAGGTAAACCCGCCGGCCCGCTCCGCCCGCCTGTTTCTGGGGCTGGGGCGGCCGGAAACCTGGGGGCGCGGTCTCGGCGCCGACGCGCTGCGTATCTTTTGCGCTTATCTTTTCCGTCAATGCAATTTTCGCCGTCTCACCGCCGAGACTTGGGACGGCAACGCCAGAGCGGCGGCCTGTTACCGGCGCGCCGGTTTCGTCCTGGAAGGAACATTGCGGGAAGCCTATTATGTCGAAGGCGAATATAGACACGGCCTGATTTTTGCCCTGCTGAAAAAGGAATTCAGCCTGACCGATTGCCAAACCCCGGAAAAAAAGCTATAATTATTTTACAGCGGAAATTCCGGCAGCGTAAAATCTCGGAGGTGAGATAATGGATTTGCGCCAGGTGTTTGAGCGGATGATCTCCGTTTCTGAACTCGGACGGGGGCAGGCGTCCAAAGTAATGCAGACAGTGGATGAAACCGGGCTGCCTTTTTTTGTTGTGAAAAACAACAAGCCTCAAGCCGTCATTATTTCCATCCGTGATTACGCCGAACTGCTGAAAGCAAGAGAAGTGCTGGCTGCGCTGGATCTGGCGGAAGCCGGCGCCCCGCGCGGCGGCGGAACCGCCGCCTATCAAAGCCTGACAGAGGAAGAAATACGCCATTTCCTGAGCGGAGAACAGGAGGAAGAACGCTGAATCCGAGGACGGCGGTACAGTAGAATGGAGGGATTCCAGCACAAATGAATATATGGGACAGGGAAAACGAGTGTATGCCGCGGTCGCGCCTGGCCGCCCTGCAACTGGAGCGGCTGCGGCATACGGTGCGTTATGTTTATGAAAAAGTTCCTTATTACAAAGAAGCTTTTGACAAAATAGGCTTTAGGCCCCAGCATTTACAAAAGATTGAAGATTTAGCCAATTTGCCTTTTCTCACCAAAGATGATCTGCGCGATTATTACCCCTTTGGTCTCTTTGCGGCGCCGCGGCGGGAAATAGTGCGTTTGCACGCCTCGTCCGGCACGACCGGGCGGCCCGTCGTGGTCGGTTATACGCGCCGGGATATGGAAAACTGGACGGAACTGACGGCGCGCATGGTCACGCTGGCGGGGGTGACAAGCGAGGACACGGCGCAGATCGCCTTTAACTACGGCCTGTTCACGGGCGGCTTCGGCCTTCATTACGGCCTGGAGCGCGTCGGAGCCGCGGTAATTCCCGCCTCCGGGGGCAATACCGCCCGTCAGCTCATGCTCATACGCGATTTTGCCGCGACGGTTCTGATCGCCACGCCCGGTTACGCCCTCTATCTGGGGGAAGAAGCGGAAAAACAGGGGATCGACCCCGCCCACTGGCAGTTGCGGCTCGGCCTTTTCGGCTCGGAGCCGTGGTCGGAGGAAATGCGGACGGAAATAGAGAAGCGGCTGCGGATTACGGCCACCGACAATTACGGCCTGACCGAGATGATGGGGCCGGGCGTGAGCGGCGAATGTCACTGCCGCGCCGGGATGCACATCGCGGAAGATCATTTTATCGTGGAAACGATCGATCCGGAGACGGGTTCTGTCCTGCCGCCGGGGGAAGAAGGCGAACTCGTTTTTACTTCTTTGACCAAGGAGGCTTTCCCCGTCATCCGTTTTCGCACGAAAGACATCTCGCGCCTGTATCCCGAACCGTGCGCCTGCGGGCGCACGACGGCGCGGATGCGCAGGATAAGCGGCCGGACGGACGACATGCTCATCATCCGCGGCGTGAACGTGTTCCCCTCCCAGATCGAGAGCGTACTCATCAATTCCGAAGGCATCGCCCCCTATTACCGGATCGACGTTCACCGGCGCGGGGCGCTGGACGAGCTGGAAATTTCCGTGGAGCTGGCGTCTTCCGATCTTTTGGAGCCGTATTTTCAATTGGAGGAATTGTCCGCCGCCATCCAGCGCAATATTTATGCCACTTTGGCTTTGAACGCCAAAATCCGGCTCGTGCAGCCCGGATCGCTGGAGAGAACCACGGGCAAAGCCCAGCGCGTGTTTGACCATCGGCGGCGGGGGTAAAGGCTATGATTGAGAGGAATTTCCCAATGAGACAATTGATGACGGGCAATGAAGCTATTGCCCGCGGCGCCTGGGAAGCCGGCGTCCGGGTGGCGACCGCCTATCCCGGCACGCCCAGCACAGAAATCACGGAAAACGCGGCCCGTTATCCGGAAATATACGCGGAATGGTCGCCCAATGAAAAAGTAGCGCTTGAGGTGGGCCTCGGCGCTTCCATCGCCGGCGGGCGGGCGCTGGTCGCCATGAAACACGTCGGGGTCAATGTGGCGGCCGACCCGCTTTTTACCGCCGCCTACACGGGAGTGACCGGCGGCCTGGTGCTTGTTTCCGCCGATGATCCCGGTATGCACAGTTCGCAAAACGAGCAGGACAACCGGCACCTGGGCCGGGCGGCGAAAATCCCCATCCTGGAGCCTGCCGACAGCCAGGAGGCCAAAGATTTCACCGTCGCCGCCTTTTCCCTCAGCGAAGAGTTTGACACGCCCGTCATGCTCAGAATCACCACCAGGGCGGCCCATTCCCGCTCGCTCGTGCAGCTGGGCGCGAGGGAGGAACGCCCGCTCCCCCCTTACAGCAAAGACGCGCGCAAATACGTCATGATCCCGGCTTACGCCCGGCTGCGGCATACGGCGGTGGAGGCGCGCCTGGCCGCGCTGCGCGAGCTGGCGGAAACAACGCCGCTGAACCGGGTGGAGTGGGGCGACAAATCCATCGGTATTGTCACGGGCGGCGTCGCCTACCAATATGTAAAAGAAGCGCTGCCCGGCGCTTCCGTGCTGAAGCTGGGCCTTTCTTTCCCCCTGCCCCGCCGGAAGATAACGGAATTCGCCCAGACGGTCGCGCAACTCTATGTGGTGGAGGAATTAGAGGATTTCTGGGAAACCTACCTCCGCGCCTGGGGTCTCCCCGTCCGCGGCAAGGAAATTTTCCCGCGCACCGGCGAATTGCAGCCGGAGACCGTGGCGGCGGCGCTGGCGGCGGACACCGGCCGCCCGTCCCGGCTGCCGACCTCGCCGCCGCCCGCCGTAGCGGGGGCCGAACCGCCGGCCCGGCCGCCCGTCCTCTGTCCCGGCTGTCCTCATCGCGGACTTTTTTACGTATTGCGTAAAATGCGCCTGATCGTGGCCGGCGATATAGGCTGCTACACGCTCGGCTGTCTGGAGCCGCTTAACTCCATTGACACGACTATCTGCATGGGCGCGAGCATCGGCGCGGCTATCGGCATGGAAAAAACGCGCGGGGAGGAATTCGCCCGGCGTCTCGTCGCCGTGATCGGCGATTCCACTTTTATCCATTCCGGCGTCACCGGTCTCATCGACGCTGTTTACAACAACGCCCAAACGACCCTTCTCATCCTGGACAATCGCACTACGGGCATGACCGGCCATCAGGACAACCCGGCCACGGGCCGGACGCTGCGGGGAGAATGGCGCGAGCGGCAGGAAATCGATCTGGCCCGCCTCTGCCGCGCCGTGGGCGTCAATCGGGTTACAACCGTGGATCCGTTTGAGATGGAGCTGATGGAGGAAACCCTCCGAACCGAGCTGGCGGCGGCGGAACCCTCCGTCGTTATCTCGCGGCGCAAATGCGCCCTCATCGACCGGGAGGCGGCGCGGCCGCCGCTTTATGTCGATCAGGCGGAATGTACAGGCTGTTTCAGATGTATGCGCCTCGGCTGTCCCTGCCTCTCCCGCCGGGAGCAAAAGGCGGCGATCAGCGATCAGTGCGTCGCTTGCGGACTCTGCGCCCAGGTATGCGCCGCCGGCGCCATTAAAACGACAGGTGAAGCCCAATGAATGTAAAAAATGTTCTCATCGCCGGCGTAGGCGGCCAGGGCACGATTCTGGCCGGCCGCATCTTGGCCGCCGTGATCGCGGCCGCCGGTTATGATCTGAAGGTATCGGAAATCCACGGCATGGCCCAACGCGGCGGCAGCGTCGTCACTCAGGTTCGCTGGGGCGAGCGCGTTTTTTCTCCCATCGTTCCTCCCGGCGCCGCCGACGCCGTGCTGGCTTTTGAAAAACTGGAAGCCCTGCGCTGGCTGCCCTGGCTGCGCCCCGGCGGCCGGATGCTCGTCAACGACCAGCGCGTCGATCCGATGCCGGTGCTGACCGGCGCCGCCGTCTATCCGGAAAACGCCGCCGCCCTCCTGGCGGCCGCCGGCGCCGCCGTCACTTTTTGCGACGGCATTGATCTTGCCCGGCGCGCCGGCAGCGCCAAGGCGGTCAATCTGGTTTTGCTCGGCTTGCTTTCCCGCCATCTGGAATTCTCGCCGGCGGAATGGGAGCAGGCCATCCGGCAAGCCGGGCCGGAAAAATATCTGGCGGCCAATCTCGCCGCTTTCCGGTTGGGGGCAATCTAGCGGCGCAAAATAAATTTTTATATTTTTGTTAATACCTGTTGACAAATACGTTAGCACAAGCTAAAATAGTATTAGCTTGTGCTAATGATATTTGAGGGAGGTAAGCAAAGATTATGAGCGTTGTTATCATCGGCGGCAACGACCGCATGGTTTGCCGGTACAAGGAAATCTGCGAGGAACACGGTTGCAAGGCCAAGGTCTTCACCCAGATGCCGGGCAATCTGCGCGGCCATATCGGATGTCCTGATTTGATGATTCTTTTCACCCATACCGTGTCCCATAAAATGGTAAGCGGCGCGGTACAGGAGGCCGCGCGGCGCAAAATTCCGATCGAACGTGTTCATAGCAGCAGCGCCTGCGCCTTAAAAGGCGTGCTGACCGACTGGCGGCGGCGCGGGAACGCCGCCGCCAAGTAAGCTCCTTTAATTTGTAAGAAAAATCTTAACGCCGGAAACCCTTATTCAGCGGGGTTTCCGGCGTTTTTTCCGCCGGCGGCGCAGAAGTTAATTGAGAAATTTACTTCTGCGCCTGTTCAAATGAATTTTTTTGTTGTATCATTGTGTTACCAACGTGGGCTGACGCCCACAAGCCAATGGTGTCAGCCCGCGTTGGTTTTATCGTATGGTTCACGCGCCGCGCCGAGGCGCGGCCCTGAAGCGGACTTGTCCGCAGCCCCAAATTCAAGAGTTGCGCTCTTGCGAAGGAGGTGTTGCCAATGACTTTTGCCGAATTGAGACAGAAGATACTGGATATAAACAGCGGCAGTGATGTAACCACCATCGAAAAAGCCTATCAGTTTGCGGAGAAAGCGCATTGGGGGCAGCTTCGCAATTCGGGGGAGGAATACATCCAGCATCCTCTGGCGGTGGCGTCGATTTTATGTGAAATGGAAATGGACGATGTTTCCATCATGGCCGCTTTTTTGCACGATGTGGCCGAGGATACGGACAAAACCTTGGAGGACATCCGGGCGAATTTCGGCGCGGAAGTAGCCCAAATAGTGGACGGAGTGACAAAACTTGGAAAAATAGCCTTCCGGGATAAAGAGGAAGCGCAGGTGGAAAATCTGCGCAAAATGCTTCTCGCCATGGCGAAGGACATCCGGGTCATCATAATCAAGCTGGCGGATCGCCTGCATAATATGCGCACTTTGTGCTATCAGCGGGAAGATAAGCAGCGGACAATCGCGAAAGAGACGATGGATATTTACGCCCCGCTGGCGAACCGGCTGGGAATTTACCGCATAAAATCCGAACTGGAAGATCTTTCCTTTCGTTATTTGGAACCGGATGTTTTCACGGAACTGGCCCGGAATGTGGAGAGCGCGCAGGAATCACGCGACGCTCAGATTGACGAAGTAGTCAGCCTTTTGACCAAACGGCTCTTTGAAGTGGGGATTAAGGCCGAGCTTTCGGGACGGGCCAAGCATCTTTACAGTATTTACCGAAAAATGCAGGCGCAGGAAAAAGGGCTTAGCGAAATTTTTGACCTGGCCGCTATCCGCGTCATCGTCAATACGGTTAACGACTGCTATGGCGCTTTGGGGGTGGTTCACACTCTCTGGAAGCCGATCCCCGGCAAATTCAAAGATTATATCGCCATGCCCAAACCCAATATGTATCAGTCTTTGCACACTATTTTGGCCGGTACGCGCGGCGAGCCGTTTGAGATACAGATTCGCACCTGGGAAATGCACCATACGGCTGTTTACGGCGTGGCGGCTCATTGGAAATATAAGGAGGGGAAAGCAACAGGGGCGGATTTTGAGCAAAAAATGGCCTGGCTGCGCCAATTGCTGGAATGGCAGCATGATTCGCGCGACGCGGGTGAATTCATGGAGTCGCTCAAGGTGGACTTGTTTGACGACACGGTATTCGCCTTCACGCCCAAAGGCGACGTGATAGAGCTGCCCGCCGATTCCTGCCTGATTGATTTCGCTTACCGCGTCCATTCCGACGTTGGCCACAACTGTATCGGGGCGAAGGTAAACGGGCGCATTGTGCCGCTGGAATCAACGCTGCGGAACGGCGACATCGTTGAAATCATCACTTCCAAGACGCCCACCGGCCCCAGCCGCGATTGGGTGTGCAAAGTCAAGACTTCGCAGGCGAAAAACCGCATCCGCCAATGGTTCCGCAAGGAAAAACGCGAGGAAAACGTCGCCCGCGGCAGAGACGGTTTGGAGCGGGAAGCGCGGAAAATGGGTCTGGACGTGGCCAGAGACCTGAAAAAAGAGAATATGCTGGAACTTGCCCGCTTGTTCAGCCTGAACAGTTTGGACGATTTATACGCCGCCCTGGGGGACGGGGCGATCACTTTCCGCCGGGCGGTACTGCGCCTGAAAGACGATGTGATCAAACCGGACGAACAACCCTTCGTTTTCGTGCCGGACCGGGCGGCGCGGAGCGGCGACAATTCCCAGCGGATACGGGTCAAAGACCTGGCCAATGTGGGCGTGCGTTTTTCCCACTGCTGCAATCCTCTGCCCGGAGACGACGTGATCGGGTATATCACGCGGGGACGGGGAGTTTCCGTGCATAAGACCGCCTGTCCGGAGGTAGCGGCCTTGAAAAAAAGAGGGGAAGGGGTACGGCTGATTGAAGTGGAATGGATTACAAAAACCGAGGAAGAAGACGCCGTTTACCCCGTTAACGTGGATATTATGGCGGTCGACCGGCCGGCGCTTGTGGCGGATGTCCTGAACTCTCTGATGGAAACCAAAACCCATGTGCTCAATTTGAACGCGCAAGCCGCGCGGGACGGCACGGCCCATATTCACATGAAAATCGAGACCCGCGGCCTTGACCACCTGAGTTTTTTGCTTGGGCGCATCCGCCGCATCAAAGAAGTGAATTCCGTTTCCAGGGTATGAACCTGAGAAATCGGACAAAAATAATATTTACAACCTCTTTAAATATATATTCGGTAGGATGACGGCGCTTTCGTTTGCGTCGTTTTCACCTTTCCAGGCGACGATAAAACGGATTTCGGCGTCCGTCGCGGTATAACCTTGCTGTTTGAGTTTCTGAAGCTGAGTTCTGCTTTTTTGCGATAGTTTTATTACCGGAACGCGACGGTTTTGGCTCTCTACCCAGAGATAATCTCCGTCTGGGGACATCCGCCGGCCGCTTTTGAGTCCGCAGATAAAATCTTTTTTATTCTTGAAAAAATCCAACACGACGTCTTTATGCGAAAGTTGCAGCATTATTTCATCCGGGGCGGGGTAAACTTGGTAGTCATGGCTTAATACGAGGCCGACAGGAGTGAAACGGCCGAAGGCAGGATCGTTGCAGTGAATATAGAGCGAGTTTTTGGCGCGGGTAATTCCCACGTATACCGCCCGTTTCGCGGCGTCGCTTTCCATGCGGTAATTACAGAGCATGAGATAAACGCTGTCAAATTCCCGCCCCTTTGACTTATGCAGTGTCGAAACCTGAATTGCGTCTTTGCTGCCGCCAGAGAAATCTTCATATTTTGATTCCCTGACGAATTCTTCAAAATCACTTCGATATTTGGTTCGGCTTGTCTGCTCGAAGGTCTCAATCAGGCCGCCGCAGGCCGGTAGGCAGGAACTGCTCTGATAAGCCTTGAACAGGGCGTTCTTTGCCTGATTCCATACCTCGTCAGAAATTACGGAACCTGGAGCGGCCTCAGTCAGTTTCTTCAGGAAAAAACGGATTTCAATCAGGTTGCAAAGATTAAATCCGTCGCTTGACTGAATCAGCCGAGCCGGAACGCCGTTTTTCATCAGCAGTCCCGTTATGCGCAACGCTTCATCGTTAGTCGCTGTTAACACACAGGCGCCGCCACCTTTGTAGGTTTGCTTAATATTTTCAACGACCGGTATCTCAAGCTGTGGGCTTTTGTACCGCGTCAAAAAAACCGAGCCGCTCTCTTGCCTGACGGCGGCGGATTCTCCGGATTTCATCCGGGTTTTTATAGTTCGGGCAAACGCGTTTGCGAAGTTCACAATGTTTTGTGAGCTCCGGTAATTATCCATCATTTCGTAGCGCGCCGCGCCGTATTCCGTGATAAACCTCATCATATGCCGGGAGTTCGAGCCGCGGAATTCATAGATGTTCTGATCGTCGTCCCCGACGACGATAACGCGCATGGTTTCATTGCGTTCCATCAGAGCGCCGATAAGCGCGAATTCGTTCTCATCCATGTCTTGGGCTTCGTCAATCACGAGTACAGTTTTGGTGACAAGTCCGCTTTCCGCCTCGCCGGCCCTGATCAGATCGCCGGCCATTTTGACGACGCCGGCGGCGTCCTCTATATTGCCGATTTTGCCGAGCAGTTCGAAACAGTAGGAGTGAAAGGTTCTGATTTCAATAAAATACGCTGCGCCGCCAATCAACGAGATAAGTCTCTTTTTGAATTCCGTGGCCGCAGCCCGCGAAAAAGTCAGCATCAGCAACTGCTCATGCTTGACGTCCTCCAGCATCATCAACGACGCCAGTTTGCGCGCCAGGACGAGGGTTTTACCGCTGCCCGGACAGGCGGAAACGACGATGTGCCTGGAACTGTCGTCGTCAATGATTTTCGCTTGCGTTGCAGAAAGCCCGCCGAACAGTTTCTCATATTTTTTCGCGGTAATGTTGCGGTTGATCTCCTTCTGCCGGTTTCCTTTGAAATATTTTGCCAGAAAAAGCTTGTAATCCAATTGGAAATAGTCGCTTACGAACCGCAAAGCGTCGTCATAATCTTTCACCATCATATGGGCGTATTCCCCGACGATATGTATTTGTTGAATTTTGAGCTTATAGTATTCGTTGAGCTGTTTATAATCTTCATTTTTATAACGGATTTTATTGTCAAGCGCCAGGCGGCGAAGGTGAATTCCGCTGTAAAGCACGAGAAAACCGCCCTCCAGCTCCAGCGCGCCGATTTTAGCAAGATATAGAAGCGCGTTTTGGATATCATCAGTAGAGGCCTGATATTTATCATCCGAAAACAAAATTTGCTCATTATAAGCCTTTCGCAATTCAAACGCTGAAAATTGCACGGGCGTGATTTCTTTGCTGTTTTCGCCAGTGTTCCGGTGACTCAGGTATGTTTGATAAAGATATTCAACGATAAAACCGGACAGCCTGACGCGCTTGGCTATACGTTCCCTGAGCGCCGCCGGTTCCAGCTTGCGCGTCATAACAGGTTTTTGACCGGTGTAATTGGCGTTTTTCCGGATATAACCCCGTATGAGCCAGTAGTAGACGATGGTTTTTATATCCTTAACCGTGGCTTTTTTAATTCCCTGCCGGATTGCCTGATCGTTGATTTCCCTGTAGTCCAAGTATTTATCCTCAAGAAAAATATTATCCGCCAGAAAATTCTCCAACCGGGCGAATCGTTTCAAAATCAAGTCAGACTTGTTGATATTATCGGCTTTGTGAATATAGGCTGTCAAGTCCATCGAATCCGCGAGGATCTCTTCTTCGCGCAGCAGATTGATCGCGGTGATCACATCTTCTTTGGCAATCCCCAGCCGGTCGGCCAGATAATCAACACGGGATTCGGCGTCGTCGTTGCCGGCGGCGGCAATGCTGCGGCTGGAAATCAAAGACTTGATGATTCTTTTCGCGTCCTGCCGCTGCGCGTCCAGAAATTTAGACGATGAGTCAATGCGCTTGACGGCTTCTTCCATGTTGGGAACGAGGATGCCCGTGGCGTATATCTTGGGAGCGTTTTTGCCCCGCTCTACATAGCCAGCGTTCTCTAAGGCGGCAATCGCGGTTTTTACGCGTGTTTCCATCTCATGAGTCAAGCTCTCGTCCCAGCCCGCCTGACGGGCGATTTCCAGCGGCGACCGGCAAATGTTTCTATGGAGCCGGGTCAAATCCTTTATCGCTTTCCAAATCTGCTGAATCTCGCTGATGCTGAGTTTTGTCTGATTGAGCAGAATAAAATGCTTGTCCAGATCCTCATCATTGAACAGCACATAACAGTCCGCCTGGATGTCCCGGCCGCGCCCTGCGCGACCGGCTTCCTGCACATAGTTTTCGAGCGAATCAGAGATATCGTAGTGAATAACCAGTTTAACATCCTCTTTATCAACGCCCATGCCGAAGGCCGAAGTGGCGACAATAATCTGCACCTCGTTGTTAATAAACGCTTCCTGATTCGCGATTTTTTCGCTGTTTTTCATTTTTCCATTAAAAGGAAGAGCGGGAAAGCCGTCTGCCGTCAGTTTTTGCGCGAGTTCCAACGCGCGTCTCGTCCTGGAAACATATACGATGGTTGGACAGAGTTTCGCGCTGATCAGATCGCGTAGCTGACTATATTTGGCATCGTCATTTTCCCGGTAAAGCACGGCGTAACGCAGATTGCGGCGGGTGGCGCTCGTTGTGAACAATTCAAGACTTATATCAAGTTTTTTTCTGAAATATTCTTGTATATCGCTGATAACCTTCTGCTTTGCGGTGGCGGTAAAACAGGACACGGCGATTTTATGGCTCAGCTGCTTTTTTTCTTGCAGGTTTCTGATAAAATCTCCGATGTACAAATAGTCTACGCGAAAATCCTGCCCCCACGCGGAAAAACAATGGGCCTCATCAATGATGAACCGCGCCGTGTTGCGGGAAAGCAGCAATTGTTCAATAGTATTTGACCGTAACGATTCCGGGGATATATAAAGCAAAGACGCCATGCCGTTTTCTACCCGTTCCATCGCGTCTGCGCGTTCGATGGGGTTGAGCAGCCCGTTGATGGTGACCGCCTCCGTTATTCCTCTTTTTTCCAGATTGTCCACCTGATCCTTCATCAGAGACTGCAAAGGCGAGATGACGACCGTAAGCCCTCTTGCCATTTCGCCCGCTATCAAGGCCGGAAGCTGAAAAGTAACTGATTTTCCGCCACCCGTGGGAAAAATTGCCAGCAGAGACTTGCCTCGCACCGCAGCGACCGCGGCTTTTTCCTGCAGCGCTTCTCCGTCATATGTGCGAAAACGGTCAAAGCCAAAAATATCTTTTAAGCGGGTTTGGACATCCAGATTTTTTTTGCAAAAAGCGCATTCTTCCGGGCAAGGCGTATGGCGCAGGAGAGTCATCACATTATCCATGCGGGGATAATTGCGCCTCACCCAGGCGGGAGTCACGGAATAGCGGTCGTCAGTATGAATTAGGGCCAGCGCGTAAGCAAGCTCAATCGGTGATTTGCGCGCAAGGGAAGCGATGTCCGCCTGAGCGCAGATTTTCCCCTGAAACGCCGCTGAAATTCCACTTTCGGCCTCGCCGGCGGGGGCGGCGCCGATATACTGAAAAAAACCGTAGAACTGCGGTTGGCCATAAAGGAGAGCGCAAAACACATCCCGGAGGGTTTGCGGCAAGCGCGCAAACGCGTCTATCTCGCTATAAAACAAATCCCGCGCTTTCAAGGCGTCGTTGAGCGGGTTATTCGGTTCGTCAACTTGCAGTTTGTCGTCTTTAAGCAAATGGTGATAAGGTTTCGCCGGAAACAGCAAAGGCGAAAGGGCGAGCGTGTCGATCGGCGTGTAAGAAGGCTGAACGGCGCGTATCAGTTCGTCGGCGTATTTCAAATCATGGGCAAGAATATTATGGCCGCAGATATAATCGCAACCTGAAATAAAAGACGAAAATATCTTTTCCGAGGTCGTATGAATACTGCCGCCGTCTGGTTTGATTCCGCCGAAATCCATGATTTTGCCGGATTCCGGATTGATTTCTGTATCAAAAAACACAATTTTTTTCATATCTTACCTGATATAGCCCGCATCCGCCGGCATTTTGCCTGAGTTCACACCGCATCTCAAATTATAACAGATGAGTTGTCTATTTCCAACAAAAAAGGAAAAAAAGTCACACGGACGCCGAAGGCGCCTGGGCCTAAAAAGATAAAAAGTTGCTTTTCTTCGGCTTCTTGGCTATAATGACAGGCGAAGGAGTGAAATGATGACAAGCTTATTGCGTATTGGCCTTGACGTCGGTTCGACCACGGTAAAAGCTGTAGCGCTTGATGAAACTGACAATCTGGCGTTCAGTCGTTACGAGCGTCATTTTTCCGATGTGGGGCACACGGCGCGGGAAATGCTGGACGCGATTTACGAATTCGCGCCGGACGCGGATGTTGTTTTACAAATCACCGGTTCAAGCGGTCTGGACGTGGCCCGGCGGATGGAGCTGCCTTTCGTGCAAGAGGTTATCGCCTGCGCCGGGGCGGTGGAATACTGGATTCCCCGCGCTGACGTGGCGATCGAGCTGGGAGGCGAGGACGCCAAGATTACTTACTTCGGCGCTGAGCCGGAGTTGCGGATGAACGGCGCCTGCGCCGGCGGCACCGGCGCTTTTATAGACCAAATGGCCGTATTGCTGCGGACGGACGCCGCCGGCCTGAACGAGCTGGCGGCGTCCCACCGGGAGATATATCCCATCGCCTCCCGTTGCGGCGTATTCGCCAAGACGGACATCCAGCCGCTCTTAAACGAGGGGTCGGCGCGGGAAGCCGTCGCGGCCTCGATATTTCAGGCCGTGGTTAATCAGACGATTGCCGGCCTGGCTTGCGGCAAGCCGATACGCGGCAATGTTGCTTTTTTGGGAGGGCCGCTTTCTTTTTTACCGGAATTAAGGCGGCGCTTTATCGAAACCTTGCGCCTGACGCCGGAAAACACCATTATCCCGGAAAACGGCCAGTATTTTGTCGCTATGGGCGCCGCGCTGGCGGCCGGCCGGGGGACGCCGCTGCCGATGCGGCGCCTGCGCGAGCGCCTGGCGGCCCTCAACGCGGTCGAGCATACGGCGGAGCATTTGCCCCCGCTTTTCCGCTCGGAGGAAGAATACCGGGAGTTTCAGGCCCGTCACGCCGCGCGCGGGGTCAAACGCGGGGACTTGGCCGCGGCGGCCGGGCCTTGTTTTCTTGGGATTGACGCCGGTTCCACCACGACGAAGCTGGCGCTGATCGATAGCGAAGGCCGGCTGCTTTATTCGTATTACGCCGGTAACGGCGGCAGCCCGCTTGATTCCGCCGTCAAAGCCCTGAGCGATTTATACGGCCGCCTGCCGCCCGGAGCGGTTATCAGCCGGACGGTGACGACCGGCTACGGGGAAGCGCTGCTGAAAGCCGCGCTGAAAGCGGATGAAGGCGAGATAGAAACTGTCGCCCATCACAAAGGGGCGGAGAGTTTTCTGCCCGGGGTTGATTTTGTTCTGGACATCGGCGGCCAGGACATGAAATCCATGCGGATCAGCGATAACGTCATCAACAATATCATGCTGAACGAAGCCTGTTCCTCCGGCTGCGGCTCCTTCATTGAGACTTTGGCCCAGTCTCTGGCCCTCGCTTTGCCGGATTTTGTGGCCAAAGGTCTTTTTGCCGCGGCTCCGGCCGATTTGGGCACAAGATGCACGGTCTTCATGAATTCCAAGATAAAACAAGTGCAGAAAGAAGGGGCGGAAATAGGGGATATAGCGGCGGGGATCGCCTACGCCGTGGTGAAAAACGCCCTGTTTAAAGTCATCCGCCTGCACAATATCGCCCAAATCGGGGAAAAAATAGTGGCGCAAGGCGGAACCTTCCTCAACGACGCCGTCCTGCGCGCTCTGGAGCTGCTCACCGGCCGGGAGGTCGTCCGGCCGGATATAGCCGGCGTCATGGGCGCTTTCGGCGCCGCCCTGATCGCGCGGGAGAGAGCTTTGCCGGGCGAGGTTTCCACTGTTTTGCCCCCGGCGGAACTGGCCGGCTTCAGCACGCGGATTCATACGCGCAATTGCGGCATTTGCGGCAACAACTGTCTTTTGACGATTAATGTTTTTTCGGACGGGCGGGAATTCGCCACAGGCAACCGCTGTGAAAAAGGGGCTTCCGGCCGGGAAGCCCCCAGCGAGCTGCCTAATTTGTTCGCCTATAAATACCGGCGCGTGTTCGACTACTCGCCCCGCCGGCCCGCCGACGCGCCCAGGGGCCGGGTCGGGCTGCCCCGCTGCCTGAATATGTATGAGCTTTACCCGTTTTGGTTTACCTTTTTCGATTGCCTGGGCTTTCAGGTGGTGCTTTCGGCCCGTTCGTCCCGCAAAATTTTTGAGCTGGGCATGGAGAGCGTGGCTTCCGAATCGCTCTGTTACCCGGCCAAGCTGGCCAACGGCCATGTGCGCGATTTGTTGCGCCGGGGCCTTAAATTCATTTTTTATCCCTGCCTGCCTAATGAGATAAAAGAGACGGAGGAAGCCAATAATAATTATAACTGCCCCGTGGTCGCTTCCTATCCGGAAGCGCTGCGCGCCAATATAGACGAGCTGCGGGACGGGGAGGTCAAATTTCTGTATCCTTTTTTGCCGCTGCACAGCCCCGAACGCCTGAAAGCGCGGCTCACAGAAGAACTGCGGCCCTGGCGCGTTCCGGCGGCTGAAATCGCCCAGGCGCTGGACGCGGCTTACGCGGAGCAGGAGGCGGCGCGGCGCGACATTCAGGCCAAAGGGGAGGAAACCTTGCGCTATCTGGCGGCGACAGGCAAAAAAGGCGTCATTTTGAGCGGCCGGCCTTATCATTTGGATCCGGAGGTCAATCACGGCATCCCGGAGATGATCGCCGGCCTGGGCCTGGCGGTGCTGACTGAGGACTCGGTCAGCCATCTGGGCCATTTGGAACGGCCTTTGCGCGTGCTGGATCAATGGGTGTACCACTCCCGTCTCTATGAAGCGGCCGGGGTGGCGACGGCGCGGCCGGAAGTGGAATTCGTGCAGCTTAATTCTTTCGGCTGCGGCCTGGACGCCGTGACGACCGACCAGGCGCAGGAAATACTCACGCGGTACCGAAAAACCTACACTTTGGTGAAAATTGACGAGATAAACAATCTCGGCGCGGTGCGGATCCGCATCCGCTCTCTTTTGGCGGCGATGAAAGAACGGGAGCGCAAAGGCATCGAGCCGCAGAAACTTTATGACGAGTTGCCGCGGGTTTCTTTTACGGCGGAGATGAAAGAGAATTACACCATTCTTTGCCCGCAGATGTCGCCTTTGCAGTTTGAATTGCTGGAAACCGCCATGCGCGGCGACGGTTACCGCCTGGACGTGCTGCCGGACATGTCGGCGGCCGTGGTGGACGAAGGGCTGAAATACGTGCATAACGACGCCTGTTATCCCTCTGTCATTGTGGTCGGGCAGATTATGGCCGCGCTTTTGTCCGGCCGCTACGACCTGAACCGGGTGGCGGTCATCATGTCCCAAACCGGCGGCGGCTGCCGCGCCAGCAACTACGTGGGTTTTATCCGTAAAGCCCTGCGTGACGCCGGCATGGACCATATCCCGGTCATCGCCCTTTCGGCCCAGGGCATAGAGAGCAATCCCGGTTTTCAGCTTAACAAGGAGCTGGCGCTGCGTTGCCTGCGCGCCCTGATTTATGGGGATCTGCTCATGCGCGTCACTTACGCGACCAGACCGTATGAAAAAACGGCGGGGGAGACGGAAGCGACGCTGGCCGCGTGGATGAACAGGCTGAAAAACAGCTTGCTGCACGAGAGCCAGAGCGCTTACGCCGGCAATATTCGCCGCATTATCGCTGATTTTGACCGGATTGAGCGGCATGAAACCGTCAAGCCCAAGGTGGGGGTGGTGGGGGAAATCCTGGTGAAATTTCACCCTTACGCCAACAATAATATAGTCGAAGTGCTGGAAGCGGAGGGGGCCGAGGCGGTGGTGCCGGATCTGACCGATTTTCTCCTTTACAGTCTCTACGGGGCGATCTATCGGAGGAAAAAAATGGCAGGCACGCTCAAGAGCGAGATGACCTCTCGTTATCTCATCATGCGGGTGGAATGGATGCGCCGCGTTATGCGCTCAGCCCTGAAAAAAAGCCGGCATTTCAAGCCGCCGGCCACGATTTACCGTCTGGCGGCCATGACGGAGAAAGTCATGCATCTTGGCCATCAAATGGGAGAAGGCTGGTTTCTGACCGGGGAAATGCTGGAACTCATCCACAGCGGCGTCTCAAATGTGGTCTGCCTCCAGCCTTTCGCCTGCCTGCCGAATCATATCACCGGCAAGGCGATGATCCGCGAACTGCGCCGGCGGCATCCCCAAGCCAATATTGTGCCGATCGACTACGATCCCGGCGCCAGTTCCGTCAACCAGCTGAACCGGGTCAAACTCATGCTGGCGCTGGCTTTTAAGAAAATAGAACAAGCGGCCGGGCTGTGAACGGGAGGGGAGGCTATCGCTTGAAAACGCAGACGGCGTAAGCGCCGTTGGAGAGATGCAGAACGACGGACGGTTTCCGCTGAGCTTCCGAGGCGAGACTCAGCAGGGTATTGGCGAAGGGTATATCGCGCAGCAAGTAAATAGCGTCGCTTAAAAGCGCTCCGATCACTTGCCGGCGATCCACCCAGAATTGTTTTTCCGCCGCTTGGTTGACGTCGATAAAACTCAGGCAGCCGAACTCGTTCTTGCCGATAATGAAAATAGCGGCGGGTAAAAGGTGAAAAATTTCGTGGTAAATCCTGTTTCCGTCAAGCTCGTTTGTGTGCAAATTTCAATGCTCCTTAATAATGTGATGACCTCCACACTTACCGAAGTCAGAGAGACTTATGGGGGACGCCGCAAGCTGCGTCCGCGTCTCCCGCTCCTGTAGGGAACGCCGCCTACGGC
>JAIRRL010000056.1 GCA_031255985.1 Gracilibacteraceae bacterium | reverse complement strand
CGAACAAAATGAATAAGCGGGCGGTATCGGCTCCGTATTTTCCAATTATTTCCTCTGGACTGACGATATTGCCGCGCGATTTGGACATTTTCGCGTTGGCCAAACAAACCATGCCCTGGGTCAGCAAATTCCGGAACGGCTCCGACGCCGCCGTATAGCCGAAATCACACAGGCCCTTGGTCAGAAAGCGGGCGTACAAAAGATGGAGAATGGCGTGTTCCACCCCGCCTACATACTGATCCACATTCATCCAGTAATCCGCCTTGGCCCGGTCGAAGGCCGCCGCCGGGTTGCGCGGGTCGCAAAAACGGAGGAAATACCAAGAGGAACACATAAAAGTGTCCATGGTGTCGGTTTCGCGCCGGGCCGGGCCGCCGCAGACGGGACAGACCGTTTGGACAAAACTCTCGGAACCGGCGAGCGGGTTTTCGCCCGGCCGGAAAACAACATCGGCGGGCAAAGTCACGGGCAGATTTTCCTCCGGCACGGGCTGGACGCCGCATTGATCGCAGTAGACCATCGGAATCGGCGCTCCCCAGTAGCGCTGGCGGGAAATGAGCCAATCGCGCAAACGGTAGTTGACTTTTCGCTCGCCCAGACCGCGGGCGGTCAGTTCGTCCGCCATCCTGTCCCAGGCCGTTTCGCTGGCCAGGCCGCTGAACTGCACGGAATTGACCATGCTCCCCTCGCCGGTGTAAGCGGCGGTCATCGGTTCGTCCTTAGAGGCCGCCGTCAGTTCCGGGGCCAAAATGACCCGAAGCACCGGCAGGCCGTATTTGCCGGCAAAAGCAAAGTCGCGCTCGTCATGGGCCGGCACCCCCATAACCGCGCCCGTGCCGTATTCCGGCAGGACGTAATTGGCGATCCAAAGCGGCAGCCGTTTCCCGCTCAGAGGATTCAGCACCCAGGCGCCGATGAACATGCCCTCTTTTTCCGTTTCCGCGCTCGTCCGCGTTATTTCGTTCAGATGTTTTTGTTTTTCGGCAAAAGCCGCCGCCGCCGCCTCATACTCCGTGCCGCGCGTGAGCGCCGCCGTCAGCGGGTGTTCCGGGGCCAGCACCAGATAAGTCGCGCCGTACAAAGTATCGACCCGCGTCGTGTAAACGGTGATCATGTCCGGCCGCCCCTCGACGGGGAATTTGACCTCCACCCCTTCCGAGCGGCCGATCCAGTTGCGCTGCATGGTTTTCACTTTTTCCGGCCAGCCCGGCAGATCGTCCAAATCGTTTAACAGGCGCTCCGAATAGTCGGTGATCCGGAAAAACCACTGTTCCAGGTCTTTTTTCGTCACGGTCGTCTCGCAGCGTTCGCAGGCGCCGTCGATCACCTGCTCGTTGGCCAGCACCGTCGCGCAGGAAGGACACCAGTTAACGGCGGCTTTCTTTTTGTAGACCAGGCCGTGCCGGTAAAACTGGAGGAAAATCCATTGCGTCCAGCGGTAATAATCCGGCTGGCAGGTCGTCACATCCCGGTCCCAGTCGGAGGAAATTCCCATTCCCTGCAGCTGCCGCCTCATGTGCTCAATGTTTTGCCGCGTCCAGGCGGCGGGCGGGGTCTGGTTTTTGATCGCGGCGTTTTCCGCCGGCAGGCCGAAAGAGTCCCAGCCGATGGGGTGGAGGACGTTATAGCCGCGCATCCGCTGAAAACGGGCGATCACGTCCACTATGGAGTAATTGCGCGCGTGGCCCATATGCAGTTCGCCGGACGGATAAGGGAACATGGCCAGGGCGTAGTATTTGGGCCGGGCCGAATTTTCCTCCGTCCGGCCGGCGCCGCTTTCCCGCCATTTTTCCTGCCATTTTTGCTCTATCGCCTTAAATTCGTATTTTTTCCAATTCATTGCTGACCTCCGCTGACTCTAATCACGGCGGCGTCTCCCCACAGCCGCTCCAGTCCGTAAAAAGAACGTTCTTCCTCCAACATGACGTGAAATACGATGTCGCCGTAATCCATGAGTATCCAGCGGGCCGATTCCCGCCCCTCAACCCGCAGCAGGCTCAGGCCGAGAGAGGGCGCTTTTTCCCGCAGGTGATCGGCTATCGCCCTTATTTGGACGACGGAATTTCCCGTGGTCAGGATAAAATAATCCGTGACCACAGACAGCCCGCGCAGGTCGAGCGCCAGGGTGTCCTTTCCCCTTTTGTCCGCAATCCAGGCGGCGATTATATCAAATGTTTCGCTTGTGAGCGTCAATGGCCAAGCCTCCTTTGCAAATCGGCCCGCGCCGCGAGAGTCAGGGGATGGATGCGCCTGCCCTCCGCTTCGAGCCGCTTGATGGTCGAATCCATACAGGCCCATGTTCCTTCTGTCAGATTATCATACAACTTCCGGCGCAAAATGTCCAGCCCGAAAAAATCCCGCCCTTCCTCCGTCAGGTCGGCGCTGTAAACGATCATTTCCAGCGGTTCCATGCCCGGCCGCCCCAAGGTATGGTTTTCCACGGCCAAAGCGACCGTAGGGGGCAGCTCCGGATGTTCCCGCCGCAGCCAGGCGGCGGCGAGGGGGCCGTGCAGGGCCTGGGGAATCGCCTCGTCGGCGGGAACGCGCAGCAGCCCCTGGGCGCGGGCCAGGGCGATTTGCTCCGGCAAGGGCGTTTCCTTCATCAGGTCATGGAGCAAGGCGGCCGCTTCCGCCGCGGCTTCGTCTTCCCCATGCCGCGCCGCCAGCGCCGTCGCCGCCCGCGCTACCCCCAGCGTGTGCCGCAGCCGCTCTCCCTCCAGCCGCCGGGCGGCCAGCGAGCGGAAATACTCGATTTGCTCTTTTGTCACCTGCGCCATGTTCAATACTCCAACCTTTCCCGCGCCCCCTGGGCGCCGTCCCGCGCAAAAAAACCGGCGCGGACGCGCCGGTTCCAGGGGGCTGATATAAGATCAAAAACCCCGCGATAATGAGTGGCACTGTGGTTTACAACTGGCGCGGCCTTGCCTCGTTCACGGTCAACGCCCGGCCGTTATAGTCCTTGCCGTTGAGTTCTTCGGCCAAACGTTCAGCGTCATCGTCTTCCACTTCAACGAAACCGAAGCCTCTTGACCGCCCGGTCTCTCTGTCTGTGATGATTCTGCTGCTCACCACGTTGCCGTACTGACCGAAATACTCGGTCAATTCCTCCGGAGTTGCGCTCCAGGGAAGGTTCCCCACATACAGGGTTTTTGCCATCAACCTTTCACCTCAACAATAAATAGAATGTCATTGGTTCCCATATTATATTATAGATTGGCGCGCAA
>JAIRRL010000055.1 GCA_031255985.1 Gracilibacteraceae bacterium | reverse complement strand
AGGCAGCGCTTTGAGGCCGAGCTTCTGGAAACCAACATCAACCGCATGTTGGGTTTTGCCATCTATATCACTTTGCTACAAATTTTGCTGCAAGTGACAAATATTGTATATCCGCAGGGTCAGGGCGAAGGCATGGCTATTCCCCTGATATATTACATCGTCCTCTCCCTGACGACCTTGCTGCTGGGCGTCGTTTACTGGATTTTGCTCGCCCTGGCCAAAAACGGCCGGATCAAAAAACAGGGCGTCCGGGTTTTTCTCGTCCACAGCCTGCTGTACGCCTATTTTATCATCCAAATGGCCTTCTGTTCCCTGAATATCCTCAGCCATCAGGGCGTCAACGGCCAAACCATCCTCGTTTTCCTTTTCGGCGTAATTCCGGTTCTGCGGCCGCGCCAGAGCGTGATCAGTATTCTGATTTCGTTTTTTTATACTTTGATCTTTCTTCTCTGCACGCAAAACGTGGTGGACATTAACGGGCGCTCCGCCTGGGACAAACTGTTTCTCACGGATATGCGCGCTTATTTTATCATCATAAATGTTTTCACCATCATGATTTCCATATTTATCTACCGTCTCTATGTTTCCAATTTTTTGAAAAGTATGCAATTAGAGGAAACTAACGCCAACCTGGAACATATAGTGGCCGAGCGAACCAAGGAGCTGGAGGAAAAAACCAATGTGGCCCAGGCCGCCTCGCAAGCCAAAAACCGCTTCATGGCCAGCATGAGCCACGAGATCCGCACGCCGCTCAACGCCATAATCGGCATGGCCCAAGTGGCGCGCAAAGCGGAAACCAAGGAAAAATCCGACGCCTCCGTGCAGGAAATCTCGAAAGCTTCCGCCCATTTGCTCGACATCCTGAACGATATCCTGGATATGTCGAATATTGAGAGCGGCCATATCGAAATAAAAGAAGGCCAGTTCAACCTGAAAAACACGCTGATCCAGGCGGCAAGCCTCAGCGCCGAGCAATGCGCCGCCAAGGGGCTTAGTTTCAGCCACAATATCGACTCGCTGCCCGCCGCCGCCGCGTCGGTGCGGGGCGATCAGCTGCGCCTGCGCCAGATTTTGCTCAATTTGCTGGACAACGCCCGGAAATTCACGCCTACAGGCGGCAAGGTCACTCTGACGGCGGTCTGCGTAAGCGACACTCCCGAGCAGCTGGAAATAGTTTTCAGCGTGAAAGACAGCGGCATCGGCATCTCGGCGGCCCAGCAGGCAAAACTCTTTATCCCCTTCGAGCAGGGCAGCCTCAACAGCATGAAACACGGCGGTTCCGGTCTGGGGCTGGCTATCGGCCAGAACCTGGCGAAGATGATGAACAGCCTCATTACCGTGCAAAGCGAACTCAATAAAGGCTCGCTGTTTTCCTTCCGCCTTTCCTTGCCTAAAGTCCCGCTCCGGGACGAGACGGAACCGCTCATTCCCGATCTGAGCGGCAAACACATACTGTCGGTGGAGGACGTGGAAATCAATCAGATCATCCTCACGGAACTGCTGGCGGAAACGAAGGCCGAAGTTGACTGCGTGGCGGACGGGGCGGAAGCTGTGGCAAAATTCCAAGCCTCGCCCGAAGGCTATTACTGCTTTGTCTTTATGGATCTGCTCATGCCAAATATGGACGGATATCAGGCCGCCAGCGCCATCCGCGCTCTCAAGCGGGAGGACGCGGCCCGGACGCCGATTGTGGCCTTATCAGCCAACGCTTACCAGGACGACGTTGACGGCGCTATCCAGGCCGGCATGAACGATCATCTGGCAAAACCGGTGGATTTCAACGCTTTGATGCGCGTCTTGGCGAAAAACCTGAACAGCGGCGCCCGGAACTGACGATGTCCGCTTTTTTGCTTAAAATCCTGGCCTGTCTTATCATGCTCATAGATCACGCGGGCGCGGTTTTTTCCGCTTCCATCCCAATCTGGTCGCGTTATATCGGCCGGATCGCTTTTCCCCTCTTTGTCTTTTTTATCGCCGAGGGCTGCGCCCGCACCCGCGATATTCACCGTTATCTGCTGCGACTCGGCCTGTTCGCCCTGATTTCCGAGATTCCCTTCGACGCGGCTATCGGCGCCGCGCAATACGGGCGGCCGCGGTTTGACTTCTTCGATTTCACCAATGTGTTCTACACCTTGTTCCTTGGCGTTCTCGCCGTTTGCGTCTACCGGGGCGCCGCCGTTTCCCGCCGTCCCCTGCTCTCTTTGCTGCCGCTTCCGTTTCTGCTGCCCCTGCCTTTTATCCACTCCCGCCCGCTCAATATCATCGTCGTTTCACTTTACGCGACAGCGGTTTATATCTGGCGGCGGCCCGGCAGCGGCGAAACAGAAGCGGCGGCGGCAGTCGGCCCGGCCGCCCGTCTGAGCGCCCTGGCCGGCGTCTGCCCGATTATCTGGCTCGCGGACATCCTGAATACGGATTACGGCAGTTTCGGCGTTATTTTTATCATGGTTATCGCCTTCGCCCGCAGCCGCGAAGCAAAACTGGCGCTGCTCTGCTTATTCATCTTCCTGGAATACGGCGGCCCCCTTCTCTCGCCGGGAAGAGTGAATATCGCCATGCTGGCGGCGGCGCTGGCGGCGGTTCCGCTGGCCGCCCTCTATAACGGCCGGCGGGGGCCGGGCTTAAAATGGGGTTTTTACGCCTTTTACCCCGTTCATCTCGCTGTTTTGGCACTCTTAGCCGCCGCCTTCACTTTCCGCCCATGAACAACAAAATATTCCGCGCCGCCTTTCAGGCCGCCGTTCCCGTCATCCTTGGCTATTTGTCCATCGGCCTGGTCTTCGGCCTGCTTTTGACCGCCAGCGGCTACTCCTGGCTGCTCAGCCTGATCATGAGCCTGATCATTTACGCCGGCACGGCTCAATACATGGCGGTGGATTTTTTCCTGCAAAACACGCCTCTCTGGGAAGTCGCGCTCATGACTTTCCTGCTCAATTCCCGCCATATGTTTTACGGGATTTCCTTGTTGGACTCATTCGCCCGCGCCGGCGCCCACCGGCCCTATCTTATTTTCTCCCTCACGGACGAAACTTACGCGCTTCTGACCAGCGTCGCCCCGCCTCCGGGCGCGACGGCCAAATTTTCCTTTTACCTCGCCGCCATAAACCACGCCGCTTGGATAGCCGGCACTCTGCTGGGCGCCGTCGCCGGCTCCCTTATTCCCTTCGATTTTACCGGGGTTGATTTCGCCCTCACCGCACTTTTT
>JAIRRL010000213.1 GCA_031255985.1 Gracilibacteraceae bacterium | reverse complement strand
GGCCGCGTAAGTCATCCGGCCTCCCAGGCGCCGGTAAAGCTCCAGGTTGAGGGCCGCGTCCCCGCGCGTCTCCTCCGCCCGTCCCAGGAAAAAAACCTCCGTTTTCCGTCCCCGCACCGATAATTGGCGGGCCGCGGCCAGACCGTCCCCGCCGTTATTTCCTTTGCCGGCCAAAACCACGGTCAGTCCGTTCCGGACGGCCGGAAAGGCTTCCGCCGCCGCCGCGACTGCCATGGCGGCGTTTTCCATCAGCACCAGAGCGGGCAAACCGAAGTTTTCTATGGTTCGCCCGTCCAGCCGCCTCATCTGAGCCGCCGTGACCAGGCGGGAATCCATTTTTTCCATATCCGCTTACTCCTCGCCTTTCCCGCTGCTTTGCCGCGCCAGGATCGCCATCGCCCCGGCCAGGGCTTGCGTATGGGTCAAACTCAGGCGGACGGTGTCGCCGCCCCGGCGGGCCGCCACCAGCGCCGCCCGGTCGCTCAGGCGCACCAGCGGTTCGCCCGCCTCGTTCGTCCTTATTTCCACATCATGCCAGTCAAGGCCGCAGATCCCCGTGCCGAGAGCCTTCAAGACGGCCTCCTTGCCCGCGAACCGCGCCGCTTTGCTCTCCCAGCCCCGCGGCTCCAGTTCGGCAAGTTCCGCCGCCGTGAACAATTTGGTCAGCACCGCCGGCTGTCGCTCGCAGAGACGGGCGAAACGCTCAACCTCCACCAGATCAATCCCCGGAAACATTTTTCCCGCCTTTCCGCGCAAGGCCGTTCGCGATTTCCTCAATCCGGCGCAACCGGTGGTTGACGCCGGATTTTCCTACCGGCGGCGTCAGCATTTCGCCCAGTTCTTTCAAGGTACACTCCGGCCGGGCCAGGCGCAATTCGGCTATTTCCCGCAGTCCGGCCGGCAGAAGGGCCAGTTCGCCCCGGCCGGCGATGCGGCGGATGTTTTCCGCCTGCCTTACGGCCGCGCTCACTGTTTTGTCCAGATTGGCCGTCTCGCAATTGGTCAGACGGTTGACCTGATTGCGCATCCCTTTCAGAATCCGGGCGTCCTCGAAGGCGAAAAGCGCCTGGTGCGCCCCCACCAAAGCCAGAAACTCAAAGATATGCTCGCTTTCCTTGATGTAAACGACATAGGAGTTTTTGCGGGCGCTGATTTTCGCTTTCAGGCGGAAGCCGCGCAATATGGTCTGCAAATCCTTCGCCAGGGGCAAGTTATTGGTTATTATTTCCAGATGATAATCGCGTTCGGGGTTGTTGACGGAGCCGCCGGCGAGAAAAGCGCCGCGCAGATAGGCTTTTTTATCGCAGCGCGAGCGGATAAGAGCGCGGTTGACGCCGGTCTGCCACTCTCCCTTCTCGCTCAAAATACCGAGACGGGTCAGGTCGCGCCGGTCTTTGGGATAAACGCGCACCAGATAAGACATATTTTTGCGCAGCCGCATTTTCCGCCTGATTGTAACGTCAGCCGGCCGTTCCAGTTCCGCGCGGGCCAGATTAAAAAGTTTGCGCGCCACGGCGGCGTTTTCGGTTACGACCTGGATTGCCCAGTTTTCCCGGCCGCCGAATTGCAGCGTCCCGTCCAGGCGGATGAGCGCCGCGATTTCCGCCAGGCGGCAGCAGGGTTTTTCCTCCCGCAGCCGCGCCAATTCATCTTTCGCCGTCCCGCTGAAAGACATGTTCCCGCCTCCTTTGCCGCCGGCTCAACTCTCAGGGACAGATCACTCAATCGTCCCGCCGTTCCCTGCCGCGAATATCCCGGTGTTTGAGCGAGACAAAACAGCCCAGGCCGGCTAAATCGGCGCCGATGTGCTCGGTCAGGGCGACGGAGCGGTGCTGACCGCCCGTGCAGCCGACGGCCAGGGCCAGATGCTGCTTGCCTTCCCGGCGGTAATGCGGCAGGAGAAAATGGAGCAAATCCAGGTAGCGGGTGAGAAATTCGCGCGTCAGGGGATTGGCGAGGACAAAATCCCGCACCGGCGAATCCAGGCCGGTCAGAGGTTTAAGTTCGGCGATGTAGAAAGGGTTGGGCAAAAACCGCACGTCCGCCACCATGTCCACATCCGGGGGCATACCGTACTTGAAGCCGAAAGAGGTGAGGGAAACGCTCATCTGCGTTTCCGGCACGCCCTGACCGTACAGTTTTTTTATCTCTTCCCGCATATCGGCGGGCGAAAAATCAGAGGTGTCTATGATCCGGTCGGCTTTGCCCCGCAATTCCGAGAGCAGGCCGCGCTCCAGTTTGATGCCGTCCAGCACGCCGCCGCGCGGGGCCAGCGGATGACGGCGGCGGGTTTCTTTGTAGCGGCGGATCATCGCTTCGTCCGAAGCCTCCAGGAACAGGAATTCAAACCGCAGAGACAAGAGACGCAGCATATCGACCGTTTCGCTCATGGCGGCGAAAAACTCTCCCCCTCTCAGGTCGCAGACGACGGCAATGCGGCTGATTTTTTTGTCCGTCTGCCGGCAGAGGTCGAGAAATTTGACCAAAAGGCCCGGCGGCAGATTATCGACGCAATAATAGCCGATATCCTCAAAATCACGCAATGCGCGTGATTTGCCGGCTCCGGACAGCCCGGTCAGCAAAATTAAGGTAATATTTTCCATTTGTTTTGTTCCGTTCGCTTTACTCATCCAGAATTTTCCCCAGTATCTCCCTATAAATGCCGGTGATCACAGGAAAGGCGGCTTCCAGGCCAAAAAGCGCCGCCCGCTCCCGCGCCCGCCCGCCCAGTTCGGCCCGGCGGCTGGGATCCTGGCCCAGTTCGGCGATAAGGGCCGCCAGGGCGGCCGCGTCGGCGGGAGGAAAAAGTTCGCCCGTCACTCCCGGTATGACCAGTTCCCGGTGCCCGCGCGCGTCGGCGGCCAGGGCGGGCAAGCCGGTGGCCATGGCTTCCGTCAGGTGAAAGGGGAGACCTTCGCTCAAACTGGTGGAGATAACCATGTCCGCCGCCCGGTAGTACGGGCGGACGTCTTGCACCTGGCCGGGGAAAATCACCCGTTCCCCCAGTCCCGCCGCCTGGGCCTCGGCCCGGCAGGCGGCTGCCTCCGCGCCCGCGCCGGGTAAATAAAGCCGCCAGGCGAGCGCCGGCCGCTCCCGCCGCAGGAGCGCCAGCGCTCGCACTGCCTGGCGCTGGTTTTTCCGGGCTGAGAATTCCGCCGCGTAAACCAGCGCCAGGTCTGCCGGGCCAAGTCCCAGGGCGGCCCGCTCCCGTTCCCTCTCCGCGGCGGAGGTGGCCGGGAAGCGCGCCAGGTCTACGCCCATGCCCGGAATCAGGCGCGTTTCCCGGCCCAGGCGCCGCGCCGCCGCATAAGCGTAATCATCCCGGTTCATCAGCAAGAGCCAGTCGGTGCGGCGCGCCGTCACTCGCTCCGCCGCCCGCAACAGCAAGTCGCGGGCCGCCGGGCGGCCAGGGGCGGAGCGAGCCTCCGCCGCGAATAAATACCCGTGGACGGTATTCATCACCTTAAGCGGCGCCGCTTGCGGCCCCATCGCCGCCAGGCGCAGGAAGAAGGCCGCGAGCGAGGTGTGGACGCTCACAAGCGCGTAGCGTTCCCGCCGCAACAGGCGATAGAGCAAACGCGCGCAACGCCAGTTGGCGGCGGCGATCATGCTCTTGTGCAGCGGCAGGGGCCAGACGGCGTCGGCCGCTCCCGCCGGCAAATCCGCCGCCGCGCCGCCCGCCGCGGCGTGAACCTCCAGGCCGCGTTCCCGCAGGAAAGCGAGGTAAGGCAGATGAAACTGAGCTAAATGGTGGAAAGTTGAGGCGGCGTACAAAACTTTCGCCCCGCCGCCCTTCATGGGCGGCGTCTTTTCATATAGATCATAACGGTTTAATCATACCAAAAAACAAGTGATTTATCAAGTCCGGCATTTTTGAATGGAAACCGGGGGACGCGGGCGGTTCCGCAAGTTATTCCG
>JAIRRL010000021.1 GCA_031255985.1 Gracilibacteraceae bacterium | reverse complement strand
CAGTTTGAGACGATCCATCCGTTTCTTGACGGCAACGGGCGCGTCGGCAGGCTGCTCATCACACTTTTCCTGTTGGCAAAAAAAGCCCTGACGGCGCCTGTGCTATATATCTCATATTTTTTGAAAAAAAACCGCGTTGAGTATTATGACCGCATGACAGAGGTGCGGGCAAAAGGCGACTATGAGCAATGGGTCAGATTCTTTTTGCGGGCAATCCTCGAATCGGCGCGGGACGCGGCGGAAACCATCCGCAGCCTGGCCGCGCTGCACGAGAGCAACATTGCCCAAATCGGCAAAACGGGCCGGGCGGGGGCTTCCGCCTTGAAAGTCTTTGAGTATCTTGAATCCCATCCGATCATTGAAATCGGCAAGACGGCGGCGGCTCTTTCCCTGTCGTTCAATACAGCGGCGGCGGCCGTAAAACGCCTCACGGGCATCGGCGTACTCGCGCAGACCTCCGGCGACCGGCGAAACCGGCTTTTCTCCTACACGGCCTATCTTGATTTACTGCGCGAAGGAACCTGAAGCGGCTGACGGCGGCTCATTGAGAAAAAATGTAAATTCTGGTTTGCATATTTTGCGAATGGTCTGTATAATAACATAATATATTTACTGGCCGGGACGGGTAAGCGCCGGGCAAAACGCGGGGGAAACCTGCGCTGATCCGCGAAAACCCGCGTCCGGGCCAACATTTTTAGGAGGATATTATGTCGTCGCCAAGTGATCAAAAAAGCGGAAAAACTTTTTTGATAGGATTCATTGCCGCTCTTTTCCTTTTCTGCGCCTCTCCGGCGGAAGCCGCCAACGCCAATCCCAGTTTACCGGAAGTTTCCAAGAAAATCGAAGCCGCCGCCGTCAAATATCAAGTGCCGGCGGAAATCCTCAAAGCCGTCGCCTATGTGGAATCAGGCTGGCGCCAGTTCGACGCCGCCGGCCGCCCCGTCACTTCCCGCGGCGGACATCCGGGACTCGGCATCATGCAGATTACCAGCTATAACGCCGCCGACGCCGCAGTGGTCAACGCCCTGAAATACGATATTGATTACAATATAGCCGCCGGGGCCAAGATGCTTCTCCTGAAATGGGAAGCGACGCCGCGCATCGGCGACGGGGATAAAGCCAAGTTGGAAAACTGGTATTTTGCTCTCTGGGCCTACAATTCCTGGTCTGCGGTCAATAATCCGAACACCGCCGCCCTTAGAGGGCGCACCGCTTATCAGGACAAAATACTCAAATTGATGAATACGGCCTATTTGGACGAATTAACCCCGCCGGTCGCCGTCACGCCGCTTCCCCGCTCCTCTTTGCCGGCCGGCCTTCTGCCCGGCCGCAGCTCAACCTGGGCGACCCCGGCTCCCGTCCACGCTACTCAAATCACTGCGGCGGCCGAACAATCGCGCGGCAGCGAAATATTGACCTCCGCTCTGTTTGCCCGGATCAGCGGCGTCAACCGCAGCGATACCGCGGCCCAAATCGCCGTGAGCGGCTGGCTGCCCGGCTGCGCCGCCGTCATCCTCGCCGCGCCGGACAGTTTTCTGGACGCCTTGGCCGCCATTCCGTTGAGTGAAAAAGAAGGGGCGCCCATTTTGCTGACCGACGCCGCCTCGCTGGATCGCAGGGCTGAACGCGCTCTGATCTATTTGAACCCGATGAAAATAATTTTGCTGGGACGGGAATTGAGCGCGGAATCCGAATCCCAGCTCCGCGCCTTGCTGCCGCAAGCCCAAATCACGCGGGTGGGCGGCTCAGATCCTTTTGAAACCGCCGCGCTGGTCGCCTCCGCCTTCCCGGCCGGCCAAACGGTAGCCCTCGCTTCCAGCGCCGCGTCGCCCGACGCCCTAAGTCTGGCGACGGCCGCCGCTTCCGCCGGGTATCCTCTGCTCCTGGCGGAGCCAAACAGCCTGCCGGCCGCCACGCAAGCGGCGCTCACCGCCCTGAAACCGGCCGCCATCGTCACCGCCGGGGGCGAAAGCGCCCTGGCTGATTCCGTGCTGGCGGAGGCCCTGCGCCTCACGGCTTTGCCGCCGGAAGCCCTCATCCGCTATTCCGGCCCCGACCGCTACGAAACCGCGGCGGCGGTGATGCGCGCCGCTTTTCCCAAAGTGGGCAAAATATACCTGGCTTCCGGCGATACTTTGTATGACGCTCTGGGCGGCGCCGCTTTAGCGGCCCGGCAAAGTCTGCCTTTGCTTTTTGTCCCTCCGGCCGGCGTGGCCGCGGACGGGATTATGGCCGACTACCTCCGTTCCTTGCCGCCCGGAACCGAGATTGAGATATTCGGCGGCGGCGGCGCTGTCACAGATAGCGCCGCCGCCTCGGTGCAGGCTTTGCTGGGCGCCGGGCGCTGACTGACTGTTGACGGGCGCTAGCTAGCGCTGAAGGCGGGCCGCTGGCGGGCGGCTGCCGCTGGGAGGATTTTTTTGGCCTACAGAATTTATCTGAGTTCGCCGCATATGGGCGGGCGGGAGAAGGATTATGTCGAGCAAGCCTTTTCCACTAACTGGATAGCGCCGCTGGGGGCAAATGTTGACGCTTTTGAGGCGGAAGTCGCCGCCCGCGTGAACCGGCCCTGCGGCGTCGCCCTGACCTCCGGCACCCACGCTGTTCATCTGGCCTTGAAACTGCTTGGCGTCGGCGCCGGCGACACGGTCTTCTGCTCTGCTTTTACATTTATTGGAAGTTGTAGCCCCATTCTTTATGAAAAAGCGCAGCCGGTGTTTATCGACTGCGAGGAAAACACCTGGAACATGGCTCCCGCCGCCCTGAGCGCGGCTCTGCGGCGGGCGGCCGCGGCTGGGAAACTGCCGAAGGCGGTTATTATCGTCGATTTATACGGGCAGAGCGCCGATTATGACGCTTTGCTCCCGCTTTGCCGCGAATACGGCGTGCCGGTGATAGAGGACGCGGCGGAGGCTCTGGGCGCGAGTCTGCGCGGCCGTCCCTGCGGCTCTTTTGGCGAGCTGGCCGTTCTTTCTTTTAACGGCAACAAAATCATCACCAC